>JBKPPE010000198.1:0-3183 GCA_046733375.1 Acidobacteriota bacterium
GTGGGCTTCACCACCATTTCGCCGTCCAGCACTAGCTCCAGGCGCAGCACCCCGTGGGTTGAAGGATGCTGCGGCCCCATCGAGATCGTCATCTGCGAGTCGAGCGGCCGATCGACGATTTCGAATTGCGGCGGAATGTTAGCGACTGCGCTCATCGCGGTTTCAAGTTTCGGGTTTCAAGTTTCAAGTTCGCGTGGACAAACTTGAAACCTGAAACTTGGAACTTAAAACTTAAGTTAAGCTGTACGGCTCATATCCTCGTAATGGAAAATCTTTTCGCAACGCGTGGCCTTGCCAGTCATCGGGCAAAAGGATGCGGCGCAAATCCGGATGGCCGTCGAAAATTACCCCAAACAGATCAAAAGTTTCGCGCTCGTGCCAATTCGCCGTGCGCCAAACCGTTGTCACAGTCGGCACACGTGCGTCTTCTTCATTTAACAAGACCTTCAGGCGCAGGCGATGGTGCTGGGAAGTGGAAAACAGGTGATAGTTCACTTCCAAGCGGGGTTCTTCTTCCGGGCCGCGATCAAATCCACACAGGTCAGAGAGAAAATTGAATTGGTAACCGGGGGCGGCTTTCAGAAACTCACAAGCTGCCACGATGTGCTCGCGAGGAACGACGACCGTGGTCTCCCCAAGTGCTGTTGTGATCTCGCTCACCCAGTCTGCATGTTCACGCTGCAACGCCGCCGCGATCTGCGACGGCGTCTGCGCTGAAACCGGTGGTGAAACTTCGGTGTTGCTCTTGGGGTGCTGAAGTTCAGACATCAAAAATTGAACCCTTTGCTCAATTAGAAAGAACGGCGCTTTTCGTGCGTCGACGCAATGGTGTATGGCCGGGGCTGATCTTTCCGCGGTTCACGCAGCGTCGAGCCGTCCGTCACCGGGAGTGTTCCCGGCGTGATCGCTTCGCGCGCTTCCACGTCCGGAGAGTCTTTGCGATCGCGAACCGATTCCTTCATCACTTTTTCCTGCAACATCATCACCGCGTGAATCAGCATCTCTGGCCGCGGCGGACAGCCGGGAATATAGACATCGACCGGGACAACTTTGTCGACGCCCTGAACGATCGCATAGTTGTCGAAAACGCCTCCCGACGTGGCGCACGCCCCCATTGAGATGACCCATTTCGGCTCCGGCATTTGATCGTAGATTCGGCGCAGCACCGGCGCCATCTTTCGCGAAACGCGTCCCGACACGATCATCACGTCAGCCTGACGCGGCGAAGCGCGAAAGACTTCGGCGCCAAACCTCGCCAGATCGTTGCGCGAACTGGTCACGTTCATCATCTCGATCGCGCAACACGCCAGACCAAACGTTGCCGGCCAGAGCGACGATTTGCGCGCCCAGTTGATCAACGAATCCAGACGGGTCGTCAGCACTTCCGGTAATGCTTCGGCGATGACATTTTCCAGTCCCATAACTAGTTTCCCAGATAAACTTAAGCCGCTTTCGAACTTGAAATCTGAGGCTTGACCCCTGAAAGCCGCGAGTCGAGCAGACGCGCCTCAGCTTCGGCTTCGCGTCGCGCGCGCTCACTCCAATCGAGTGCGCCTTTCTTAATTACGTAAATCAAGCCGGCGGCCAGCAGCGCGATGAATACAATCATCTCGAAGAAGATCAGATTCTTCATTCCATACTGCGGCGAAGATAGCGTCCTGAAAACGACCGCCCACGGAATCAAGAAAATAACTTCAATATCGAACAGGATGAAGATCATCGCGATGAGGTAGAACTTCACCGAAAATCTTTCACGCGCTGACCCAACTGGATCTTTACCGCATTCATACGGCATCAATTTGGTGCGTGTGTGTTTACGCTGTCCGACGACGTGTGAAATACCGACCATCGTCACCGCAAATCCAGCGGCCACGATAAACATGAGGAGGACCGGCAAATAGTCAGCTAAGTTGAAGCTCATTACCGCTGCTAAGAGCAAAGGGCTAAGAGCCATCGAGCAAGCCCCGTCGGTGCGAGCACTTTGCTCTTTGCACTTGCTCTTGGCCGAACTGCGCTTGAGAATGATTGTACAAGCTCCAATCGTAATGCGGGGTGTGGGGGGTGTCAAGCGAACGATCTGCGCAAGTCGGGGTGTAAATCTAATCGATTGACCGCGCAAAAATCGCTGTGCTAACGTCGCGAATTGGTGGCGATCGCGTGTCCCGAACCGCACGCGCCCGCAGATTGGAATCAATCGGTGATTACCGGCTACAACACAGACGTCGAACACGGTGGCGTAACCTATCACGTTCAGACCGAAGATAAGGGACTGAATACGCCAATCATTCTTTCACTGGTTTACTCGGGCGGTGCCATTCTCGCGAGCAAACGCTCGCCCTACAATGACTTGATCGCGACCGGGTTCGATCAGAATGCGCTGATTGAGAGACTTCAACGGCAGCATAAACTGATTTGCGCGGCGATTAATGCCGGACGAATCGACGATCTAAAGCGGATGAGCGACCGCGGCGTCGCGGTGGAAGAGCGCGCGCCGGTGGATATTGCTGATAGCGACGACGACAGAGTTGGTGCGGAAGGAGCTTCGCCGACCACGCCGTTGCCATCGGCCGGCGAGCGTTTCTCCACCAGCGACGACTCTGAAGAGCCGCTTAGCGTGGTGATTCTTGACGAGACGCAGATGCGCGCGGGCGAGTCGATTACGCTGCGGCTTGAAGTAACGAAGCATGGCGAGGGCGAGATGCGTCCGGCGGCAAAGGCGAACATCACAGTGAAAATTCTCGGGAGCAGCTTCCAACCATCATCGACATATTCGACCGCTGACAGCTACGGACATTCCTCGATTTCTGTGACCTTGCCTAACTTCAAGTCCGGCCGCGGCGCTCTGCTGATTCGCGCCGAAAGCGAGGGAGACGTCGCTGAGCTGCGCCGCATCATTCACCCAGCCTGAACCAATCGTGCATGTTCAAATCAATGGCGAGCCACGGGAGTTTAGCGATACGTCCCTGCGGTTGCGCGAACTAGTTGAACAGTTGTCACTTGCGCCGCAGCGAATCGCGATCGAGGTGAACCGGCAAATCGTGCGGCGCGCTGATTGGGAGCAGACCGAAATACAGGATGGCGACCGCGTGGAGATTGTCCACTTCGTCGGCGGCGGATCAGCGGGGGCAGAAGGCAGTAAGCAGGCGGCAGGAACACACTCTCAACTTTCGGTTGGTCGTCGAA
>JBKPPE010000199.1:0-3533 GCA_046733375.1 Acidobacteriota bacterium
GCGGATCAGACTCCGAATTCATCTCAAGGCACTCAATCACAAAATGGGCCGGGTCTGAGCAGGAATCAGAAAGACCTCATAGCCGCTGCTGACTACATTGTCAGAGTTGAGGCCCTGTGGGGTCACGTTCGAACCCGGGCAATTTGAAAACAGAAAAGCTTTGCCGCAAAGGATAAAACCGATGTCTGCTTTAAACAAGGTCGCTTTCATTTTAGCACTCGTCCTGTTTGTGGTTTTGCCTGCGCATGCTCAGCAAACAACTGACGAAGTGCAGAAGCAAATACAACAACTCAAGGAGCAGTACGAACGGACCACTCGTGAGTTACAGGAACGGATAGCCGCTCTGGAACAGCAGCAAAAACAGGCAGGTGAAAGCAAAGAGAACGCACCCGCAAAAGAGGGAGTGGTGTCCGCGGTAGCAACCGCTGCGCAAGACGCAGCAAACACTGCTTTTGGACAATCAAAAGACAAACAAGCTCTTCAGGGAAAGGTGCCTGCCGCGCCCATGTACGATCAGTTGCGGGACGCAGACACAAGAATCCACAAGCTGGAAGACATGGCAAAGACTTTTGAATTCCACGGGTACTTGCGTTCCGGTTACGGACTCAACAGCCGCGGCGGGCAGCAGGTCGCGTTTCAAGCGCCTGGAGCTGATGCCAAATACCGTTTAGGAAATGAAGCCGAAACTTACGCTGAGATGATCTTTGTAGACAACCTGGTCAATCCGCAACACGACCCTGGTAAGGCTTGGGTAAAAACAGAGGTTCTGGTTGAGGCCAACACCTCGAACTCCGCGAACTGGGGCACTTTCCCTAATGGGATAGGCAACGATCAATTTCGCTTCCGCGAGGCGTTCGTTCAAGCCGGCAACGTCTTTGCGAGTCAGCCGCTCGCGAAGTTTTGGGCCGGCGAACGTTACTACCGCCGTTATCAATCGCACATCAATGATTTCTACATCTCGGACATGAGCGGATACGGCGGCGGTGTTGAAGACCTGGATGTGAAGGTTGGCAAGATGGCGGTGGCTTTCCTCGCCGGCGCGCGGCCCGACATCACTACCGAGAATGGCAATTACGCGAAAAGCAATATCGACGTGCGTCTCTATGACGTGAAGGCGCCAGGCGGAAAGCTGGCAGCCTGGTTCAACTTTGCCAACGCTAAAGGCGGAACGACGCCAAAGGGCGACATCATTCCCTCAAGCCATGGATACGCATTCGGCGTAGCTCATCAGCGTCTGGAATGGAAAGGCGGCTACAACTGGTTTTCGGTCCAATACGGAAAGGGAGCGGCCAGCAACTTCAGCACGTCAATCGACAACCCGACTCCGTTTATCAAAGACACGAAGAGATTTCGAATCGCAGAACACATGTTGCTGCAAACGAACGATAAGTTTGCCATCCAGCCGGTGTTCGTCTACCAGCGCACACAAAACGGCAATCCGCGCGAAGGCTGGAACCAGTGGCTTTCGTTTGGCGCCCGGCCGCAGTACTTCTTTACCGATCATCTCTCAGTCGCGTTTGAGGCCGGACTCGATCGTACCAAGAGCGGCAATGGTCAATACGAGGGCTGGCTCCGCAAATTCACCATCGCGCCGCAAATTGGAGCAGGCCGCAAGTTTTTTAGCCGGCCCGTGCTGAGGCTCTTTGTAACGTACGCGAGCTGGTCGGACGGCCTGCGCGGACACGTCGGCGGAACTCCGTTCAAGGATAAAACAAGTGGCTTCACCTTCGGCGTGCAAACCGAAACCTGGTGGTAAGGAGTTTGTATGAAGCTAGCAGCTGCAGTCATTACTTCACAGCAACGGAACCAGAGCGACGATTCCAAATTAAGCCTCGTAATGCCGAAAGCGCGGGACACGGCGATTGGGCGACTGCAACTGGTCGCACCGTTGTCTGGTCGTCTGCTACTGATCGGGGATGTTCCTGATCCGGTCTTCGCCCAGAAGATGGTGGGAGATGGGGTTTCGCTCGATCCGGTGAGCCAGAGTCTCGTTTCACCTTGTGACGGCACTATCACCCAGATTCACTCCGCCGGCCATGCAGTGACTGTTACAACAGCGGAAGGTGTCGAAGTGCTTATGCACATCGGTCTCGATACCGTAATGCTCAAAGGAAAGGGATTCACCCCAAGAGTAAAGACAGGCGAGAAGGTGGCGCGTGGCGAGGTGCTGATCGACTTTGACGCTGACTATGTTGCTACGCATGCCAGAAGTTTGTTGACGCAGATTGTGGTCACGAACATGGGTCTGGTGCGCGACCTTCAGACACGCTCAGGTGACGTAGTGGCTGGACAGGATGCGATTCTCGACATCGCATTCGAGCGCGCTCCCGCTGCACGCGACGATGCTGGGGAAAGCATCGCGAGTTCACCGGCTATTTTGATCCCGAATCCGGCGGGCCTGCATGCGCGGCCGGCTGCCGTACTAGTGAATGCTGCAAAAAGATTTAGCGCTGATATTCGACTGCAACGTGGCGAGCAGCGGGCCAATGCCAAGAGTGTGGTTGCGATCCTGGGAATGGAGGTGGGCCATGGCGACCGAGTTGTGGTGGTGGCCCAGGGTAGTGACGCGCAGGAAGCAATTCAGGTTCTGGCTCCGATGATCGAGAGTGGATTAAACGAAGAAGTGTCGCCTCCAATTCCTGTTCGTACTGCGGCGCAGCAGCAAACACCAGTGAAGCGACCTGACTCAGACGCTCCAAATCTATTGCATGGTGTTGCCGCCTCTTCCGGCCTGGCTGTCGGTAAGGTCTTCCAACTTCGGCGCCAGGAGATTACTGTTGTTGAGCAAGGTTCTAAGCCACGCGAAGAGCAGAGGCAACTCGAAGCTGCAATTGCGAAGGCCAGGAACCAACTCGAGGCGCTCCGGACGAAACTGCAGGAGCAATCGAATGCTGACAAGGCTGCGATCTTCGAAGCGCACGAGGAACTCCTCGACGACCCGGATCTCCATTCAATTGCAAATTCCCTGATTTCAAAAGGAAAGAGTGCAGCGTTCGCATGGCGTGAGGCCGTTGAGACGCACGCGAAGGTACTCGAGTCGCTGAAGAAAGAACTCTTCGTGGCGCGAGCCGGTGATCTACGGGATGTTGGCAAGCGAGTGCTTGAGTCTCTCGCTGGCAGTGACCGCGGCGCCTTGCCGGAAGTTCCGCCTGACACGATTCTCATCGCTGAAGATCTTAGCCCCAGTGATACTGCTAGTCTCGACCGGTCGCGCGTGCGCGGCTTCTGTACAACGCTTGGCGGTGCGACTTCTCATGTTGCGATCCTGGCGCGTTCGCTCGATATACCCGCTGTAGCCGGCATTGATCCGCGTGCGTTGGATCTTCCTAACGGGACACCGTTGATTCTCGATGGCACGAAAGGGACCATTATCGTAGCGCCCGGCCACGACGAAGTTGAACGAATTAGTGAACGCCAACAGCTACACGCCGTTCGCCGCGCCGCAGCACTCGAAACTGCACATGGACCAGCTACAACAACCGACGGTCAACGCATCGAGGTGGTCGCAAATATCGCTGGACCAGCAGATGCTG
>JBKPPE010000200.1:0-3982 GCA_046733375.1 Acidobacteriota bacterium
GCCGCGAGAAGGCAAATCCCAGTTAGAAGTAGCGGTAGCGCAAACTGTACCACTACCCCCTTCGGAGCACACTTGCCTCGATACCGGGGTCGCGTATAATCGTGCCTTACCTTCGCACGCGTCAGCCGGCCCCATGCCGGCTGATTTGCCCAAAGCGAACAGTGGGGACATGAGCAGCCAAACCACGCAGCGCCGGGAGAACGCACGCACAAGTGCGGCAGCCGTCATCGACCAGCCGAGCAAAAGCACCGACACCCTAGCCGACGAAGACCGCGAGACGCTGCTCGCCATGTTCCACCAGATGCTGTTGATTCGGCGCTTCGAAGAGAAGTGCGCTGAATCTTACAGCATGGGCAAGATTGGCGGGTTTTGCCACCTCTACATCGGTCAGGAAGCTGTCGCGGTTGGATCCATCTCAGCGCTGCGACGCGACGATTACGTAATCACAAGTTATCGCGAACATGGGCAAGCCATTGCTAAGGGCATCTCGCCCGAAGCGGTCATGGCAGAGCTTTACGGCAAAGCGACCGGCTGTTCGAAAGGCAAAGGCGGATCGATGCACTTGTTCGACGCGAGCGTGAATTTCATGGGTGGTCATGCAATCGTCGGTGGCCAAATCCCTCTGGCTACTGGATTAGCCTTTGCTTCCAAGTACAAGGAAACTGATCAAGTCACGGTTTGCTTCTTTGGTGAAGCAGCCGTCAACCAGGGAGCATTTCACGAATCGCTGAACATGGCCCAGCTTTGGAAGTTGCCGTGCATCTATCTTTGCGAAAACAACATGTACGGCATGGGCACGTCGTTGCAGCGCGCGATGTCGATGAATGAGGTTGCCACGAAAGCTTGTGCCTACGAGTTGGCTTCTGAATTCGTCGACGGGATGGACGTGATGGCGATGCGGCGCGCGACACAACGTGCAGTCGAGCGGGCGCGCAAGCATTCGCTGCCGACTTTGATTGAGGCGCGGACCTATCGTTACATGGGGCACTCGATGTCTGATCCCGGCAAGTATCGAACGCGTCAGGAAATTGAAAAATACCAGGAGCGTGATCCCATCAAACTGTTCCGCGAAAAACTGGAAGAAAACAATCTGCTCACCGAAGATGACGTCAAGCAGTTCGAGGAACAAGTACGCGAGCAAGTCGAACGCGCCGTGAAGTTCGCTGATGACAGCCCGTACCCGCAGCCCGAGGAATTGATGACGGACATCTATGCGAATCCGTTAAGCTGAAAACAAGAATGCCTGTCATTACCATGCGCGACGCCCTGAATGACGCTCTCCGCGAGGAGTTAGCGCGTGACCAGAACGTGTTTCTGATGGGTGAAGAGGTCGCGGAATATCAGGGAGCTTACAAAGTTACGCGCGGGTTGCTGGAGGAATTCGGAGCGAAGCGCATTATCGATTCGCCGATTACCGAGCTTGGGTTTGCGGGACTGGGTGTGGGCGCTGCAATGGCCGGCCTGCGGCCCATCATCGAATTCATGACGTTCAATTTTTCGATTCTCGCGACGGATCAGATTATCAATTCGGCAGCAAAGATGCTCTACATGTCGGGCGGTCAATTCAAAATCCCGATCGTGTTTCGGGGGCCGGGCGGATCGGCGTATCAGGTTTCGTCCCAGCATTCGCAGGCCATGGAATCGTGGTTTGCGTACTTTCCTGGTTTGAAGGTCGTGATGCCGTCAACGCCGGCGGACGCCAAGGGTCTTTTGAAGAGTGCAATTCGCGACGACGACCCGGTAATCTTCATTGAGCAGGAACGAATGTATGGGATGAAAGGTGAGGTGCCCGAAGACGGGGACTTGACGATTCCGTTGGGCGTGGCCGACATCAAGCGCGAAGGAACCGATGCAACGATCGTGGCGCGATCTTTGTTGGTGCCGACGGCTTTGAAAGCAGCCGAGGAGTTGGAAAAAGAGGGAATCAGCTGCGAAGTGATCGATCCGCGAACGATTAGACCACTCGACATCGACACGATTATTGAATCGGTTAAGAAAACAAATCGCGTCGTCGTGGCTGAAGAGTCACACCCCTTTTGCGGTGTCGGCGCAGAGATCAGCGCAGAGATTCATGAGCGAGTTTTCGATTATCTGGACGCGCCGGTGAAGCGTGTCTCAGGCGCGGATGTGCCGATGCCCTATGCGAAAAACCTCGAGCAGCTTGCGATTCCAGACGTACCGCAACTAATCGCGGCGGTTAAAGAAGTGGCTTACGTCTAGTAACTGGTAAATGGTAAATCGTAAATAGATCAACCAGCGCCACGTCTATTTACTGTTTACGATTTACTATTAACTCGTTTACGTAATCGTGAATCGTAAATAGATCGCTCGTCCTACACGTCTATTTACTATTTACGATTTACTATTCACCGTTTATTACGATTCACTATCCACTCGTTTATGGCTACCCAAGTCGTCATGCCGAAGCTTTCGCCCACGATGGAAGAGGGGCAGGTAGCTCGTTGGCTTAAAAAAGAGGGCGACAAAGTTTCGATGGGCGAGCCCCTCGCCGAAATAGATACTGACAAAGCAACGATGGAGATGCAGGCGCTTTCGGCAGGCGTCCTGCGTAAAGTGCTGATCCATGAAGGCGAGAGTGCGCCGCTCGGTCAAGCGATCGCGATTATTGGCGAGCCTGACGAAGACATTTCCGAGCTGTTGAAAAGCGCGACCGCAACTCCTCCGAAAGAAGCAGTCGAGACGGCTGCGAGCCCGCCCGAATCTGACAAAGCGCCGGCGATCGAGAAACCAACCGCCGAACCTGAAACGGCCGCCACGGCTGAGCCTGAGCCCTCGACCGACGGGCGACGATCTCGCGGTGGTCGCATGCTCGTGTCACCCATTGCGGCGCGCATGGCTGCCGAAGGCGGAATCGATTTAAACGCGGTGCACGGAAGTGGTCCCGGCGGGCGAATCATCAAGCGCGACATAGAAGCGGCAATGAAAGCACCCAAGCCCGCTGGCGCAACTGGTCCAAAGCTTCGTCCGCTCGCAATGCCAAAAGCTCAACCCGGCGCAGTGTATGGCCCTTCCGCATATAGGGACGAACCAATGAGTGAAATGCGCCGCACGATTGCGCGGCGACTGGTAACTTCACTTGGGCCAATACCGCACTTCTTCCTCACTACCGAGATCGAAATGGATCGCGCCGCGGATATGCGGCAACAAATCAACACACTCTACCCGGACGCGAAAGTCAGCATCAACGACGTCATCGTCAAAGTTGCCGCAGTCGCGCTGATTCAGCATCCGCAAGTCAACGCGTCATTCCAGGACAAAACGGTTCGCTACTACGAACATGCCGACATTGGCGTCGCCGTCGCCACAGAAAGCGGCTTGATTACTCCAATCGTGCGCGCTGCGGACGTGAAGTCATTGGTTGATATTGCCGGCGAGGTTCGCGAATTGGCGGGCCGGGCCCGGGAACGGAAGTTAAAACCCGAGGAATATCTGGGCGCCACCTTTTCGATCAGCAATTTGGGAATGTTCGGTATCGACGAATTCACTGCCGTGATCAATCCGCCGGAAGCGGCGATCCTCGCGGTCGGAGCTATGACAGAGAAACCCGTCGCAAGAAATGGCGAGATCGAAATTCACAAGATGATGCGCGTTACCATGTCGTGTGACCATCGGGTAGTTGACGGCGCAGTTGGGGCACAGTTCCTTCAAACCTTCAAACAGATCCTCGAAAATCCGCTCTACTTGTTCCTCGGATCGTGAGCACGGCCCGCACCGCATCCGCAGGTCCTGCTCCACACATCGCACTTATCGCGGTGCAAATCATGTTCGCCACCTGGCTCGTGCTAGGCAAAATCGCTTTGCGCGCGCTGCCCAGTTTAAGCCTCGTGGCTTTTCGTGTATTTGGAGCGGCCCTCGCATTGTCGGCCGTGGGCGCCGCGACGCGGAAGCTCTGACCATCGCGCGAAGCGACTGGGCATTGTTGGTTCTGTGCAGTCTTCTCGGTGTCGTCTTCAACCAATGG
>JBKPPE010000201.1:0-4493 GCA_046733375.1 Acidobacteriota bacterium
GTAGCGACCTTCAATGGCCCGCAATTCGTCGGCACTGCGCCGTGACACCAGCGTGCCGGCGACGACCAGCGGCAGAAGTCCCACCAGCAGCAGGACTGCCAGCACGACGTACAACAAGCGAATGCGGCGGAGACGTTCGAACACAAGAAGGCCGAAAGCGTGGTTTGAGATCGAAAGACGGGAGGATTAACGGTCCGCGGGGCGCAGACAAGGCCAAAGATCGGCCTCGTCTAGAAGATTAGAGGTTTGTGGTGGCGGGCGTCAACGGTTTTGGCCACTATTTAACTGCTGAAATAGTTTGAATTAGGGTGGGAATGTCATGCATTATTCGACGCATCTCTCACCCGGCGCGGGAAACGGCAATTCCGCGGTTGTCGTGCGATACTTTCTCAACTTGCCCGAAGTGCTGGGCGTCTAAAGATTTGAGTGCACACGGTGTTCGGTGCGCGCATTTGGACGGCTCGCATCCGGGGCGGGCGGCGAATGGAAACGGTCACGACTGACGAACAGATGGTTGAACGTGCCTTGTCGGGCGACCCGGAGGCCTTCGGCGAGATTGTGCGTCGCTGGGAGCGGCGGATTTTCGCGCTGGCGTTCGGCATGCTCGGACGCGAAGAGGACGCCCGCGATGCAACGCAGGAAACGTTTCTCGCCGCGTTTCGCAATCTGCGCGGATTTCGCGGCGAAGCAAAAGTCTCATCGTGGCTGCATCGTATCGCCGTCAATCAATGCATTACGCGACAGCGGCGCGCGAAGGTTCGCAGCGAGACGGCGCTTGAAGACGAAGCGGAAAAGAACGCCGCCGTGTTCGCGTTGCCGCCTGATGTTTCACCGGCTCGCGCCGCAGAGCACCGCGAGGCCAGCTCAGCAGTGCGCAAGGCGGTCTGCGCTTTACCGGCGGATTTACGGCAAGTGGTAGTGATGAAGGAATTCGAGGAGCTCACGTTTCAGGAAATATCCGACGTGTTAGACGTGCCGTTGAGCACCGTCAAGAGTCGCCTCTACACGGCGCTGCGGCAGTTGCAGCTTCGGTTGCAGAAATTTGGCGACGCGAAGTAAAAGAGGTTGTTATGCAAAATCGAAACGAGCGACCAATGTGTCACCGCGCTGAAGACCTGGTGACGTATCTGTACGGCGAAGCGACGGCTGAAGAAGCGCGCGACTTTACCGCTCACCTGCAGCAGTGCGACGCGTGTCGTGCCGAATTTAACGTCTTCAATCACGTACACGAATCGATCGTGACGTGGCGTAACGAGGCGCTCGGGCCAATAGCGGCGGTCGTGCCGGCGCAGGAAAATATTTCTGTTGTCAGCCCGGAAATCGTGCCACATGGACGACGGCTGCCGGCACTCGCAGCTTTGCGCGAATTCTTCACGGTGTCCCCATTGTGGTTGCGTGGTGCAACGGCATTCGCGGGCCTGCTACTTTGTGCGCTCTTGATCTTTGCCGCGGCGCGATTGTGGCGACAACCAACTTCGAACGGTAATGAAGCCAAGTACACCGAGCAGCAATTTCAACAGGCGGTTGATAAAAAAGTCGCTGAACAGGTTGCTAAGTTGAATCACAATCCAAACCCAGGCTCGACAACGGTGCAGGAATCATCGGGCACGACAGAGCAGCCATCTCACGTTGTGACAGGTCGAAATCGTCTCCGCTCTCTACCGCGAAACCGCTTGACGCGCGAAGAACGCGTGCAACTTGCAGCGGACCTGGGATTGATTCGGGAACGTGAGGACGAAATGCCGTTCGTTCTGCCCGAGGAACCGAATCAATAGTTAGTTATGAGGATGGTGCAATTATGAAGCTAGCCCCAAACAAACTTTTTCAGTTCCTGGTCGTGGCCGCGATGCTCGTTAGTTTCAGCATCTCGATCCAAGCACAGGGAACGCAGCAACAACAGAATGGCGGCGACGCCGCGCAGACCCAGACGAATCAAGCCGACCAGATGCTCGGCCCGCTGAATCTCACGCAGGATCAGATTCAAAAAGTTCGTTTGATCAATGCCGAGTTGAAGGAGGAACGCCAGGCGGCAAACTTTCGACTGCGTATGGCGCAACGCGCCCTTAGAGAAGCGATTCAGTCACCAACGCCGGACGAGACCCTGATTGCGCAACGCTCGAAAGAAGTGGCCGACGCGCAAGCGAATACAATTCGTCTGCGATCGCTAACGGAAGCGCGGATTTTGCAAGTTCTTACGCCTGAACAGCGCATCAAACTTCGCGAGTTGAAGGAGCAGGCACTTGTTCGCCGCAACCGCAATCAGCAACCATTACCGGGCGCGCTCCAACGCCGGCCGAATGCCTTACAGCGGAATCAAAACCCGAACGGGCTTACTCCGCGCCAACAGCGCCGGCTCATGCAGCAACAACCGCAACGGAAGCCTTAATTGCGCTTGCCGGACTTCCTAAAGGCCGACTCCATGAGAATGGGTCGGCTTTTTCTTTGTCTATTTCCGTTCAGATGCTTGACGCAAGTAGTTTCGTTTGCGCATTATAGGCCGCTCGCTGTTTAGGGTGCTGGGTGTAGGGTGTGGGGTGTAGCTGGATATGGATATCCGAAGGAACAATCCGCGGAGCACGCTAATTGCCCATTGCTCGTTGGTTAACGCGCAATTAGATTAGCGCCGGATCCTTCATTTGCAGCAACTACAGCCAACACCCTACAACCAACACCCTAACCAAAGTCATACGCTACTTCGGATCTATCCAAACTGACGACGAACGCGCTCTTCTGACTTAAGCATGAACATCTTCACGCGCCTGTTGCTCGAGCTGCAAGATATGGCGTTGCTGGTTGGGCGTGTCGCCGCCGGATTCTTCCGCAAGACTCGCTATCTTCCCGAAACCCTGGCGCATATGGACAGCATCGGCGTCGGTTCGCTGACCATCATCATGCTCACAGGGTTTTTCACGGGCGGCGTACTAACTCTGCAAACGTATCAGACGCTCGCTTCTTACGGCGCCGTCGATCAACTCGGATACCTGGTCAGTGTTTCACTGATTCGCGAACTCGGACCGACATTGACCGCATTGATGGTCACGGGTCGTGTGGTCTCAGCGATTTCCGCCGAACTCGGATCGATGGTGGTATCTGAGCAGATCGACGCAATGCGCGCGCTCGGCACTGATCCGGTTCGGAAGCTGGTGGCGCCCCGCATCGTTGCGCTGATCATTACGCTGCCGCTGTTGACGATCATTGCTGACGCTGTCGGAATTGTTGGCGGATGGGCCGTCTCAACCTGGCTTTACGGTCTGCCGTCCTCGATGTTCACCGGCTCAGTTCGCAATGGAATCCAAACAGACGACATCATCGGCGGCGTGGTAAAACCGCTAGTGTTCGCGTTGTTGATGGGAACGATTGCTTGTCACAAGGGCCTGAAGACGGAAGGTGGCACGGTGGGTGTCGGCCGCTCAACCACTTCCGCGGTCGTGATGGCTTCGATTATAGTAATCATCGCTGACTTCTTTCTCGCGAAAGCGCTGCAGATCATTCTGGGTACCACGCCATGATGACGCAAGATTCAATCGATGAGGGAATTGATAATCGGGTCAGCGCGCAGGCTGCCGACTCAACGTTTCGTGAGGTTGACGACACTGAGCGCGCTATTCCCGCCATCGAATTCCGTAACGTCACCATCGAATTTGATGACCGCAAAGTCCTCGACAACCTGAGCTTCAAAGTGATGAAGGGTGAGACGAAAATCATCCTCGGCGGCTCAGGGTGCGGAAAGTCAACAACCATCAAGTTGGTGCTGGGACTGCTTAAGCCCGACAGCGGCCAGGTGCTGGTGGACGGCGAAGACGTGACCAACTATTCGGAAGTGCAAATGATGAGCGTGCGCAAGAAGATCGGAATGATCTTTCAAGAGGGCGCGCTCTTCGACTCGCTTTCCGTTTACGACAACGTCGCGTTCAAACTGCACGAGCAGGGCGTTCCCGAAGAGGAAGTGGAAAACGAGGTGCGCCGGATGTTGCGTTTCGTCAATCTTGAGCCCGCAATTGACAAGATGCCTGCGGAATTGTCAGGTGGCATGCGCCGGCGCGTGGGCATTGCGCGCGCGCTCGTCGGCGATCCGAAAATTGTCATGTTTGACGAACCGACGGCCGGACTCGATCCGCCGACCGCGCGCACCATCTGCGAATTGGCAATGAAGCTGCGTGATCTCGAAGATGTTTCTTCAATCTTTGTGACGCACGAGATGAACAATCTCGACTATCTCTGTTCCGAATACGCAGTTGTAAACGAGGCGGGCGAAGTTGTCTTCGAAAAGGAAGGCGAAAAACTTTGCCTGATTAACAGCAAAGTTCTCATGATGAGCGACGGGCAGGTGATCTTCAGCGGCACCGACGAGAGTTTGCGGCGTTCTGAAGATAAGTACATTCAAAAGTTTCTGCGCGGACACTAGCAAAGCATTTTTGATTTGCGATTGATGATTGCCGATTTTCGGCGGTGTCAATTGCAAATCGCAAATCTAAAATCGAAAGTCTCAGAGG
>JBKPPE010000202.1:0-3464 GCA_046733375.1 Acidobacteriota bacterium
GTGCGAAGCTGAACTTGTAAACCTCGCCGGGTTTCATCCACGCGAGCGGCTTGTCGTAACCGTTACGATACCGCAGGCGCTGGATTGTTTCGTCGAGATTGTAGGCGCGGCCATCTGGGTAAACGTCGATGAGTTTGACCGTGAAGTCGGTGTCTTTCACGTCAGAGGAAACGTAGAGCGTGACTTCGATTGGCCCACTCAGTTCCATCCCTTGCTGCAAAGGTTCAGTCGAATAAACGAGGATGTCGTTGCGCTCTTCCATTTTTCGCTGATCGAACGCGCCGCCCTGTACTGCGTTGCCGGTGCAGCAGACATTCCCGCCGTAGGACGGAACAGGATTCATCGGGTCGTAATCGAATTTGTCGGGTGCATCGGACGCCGGCGCGTTTGCGACCAGCACCCCCTCACCATTCAAGCTGTTGGCCTTACCGCCACTTGATAAAAAGAACGTAAGTGGTTGCGCACCGTTTGGCGGCCAGGTGTCAGATGCCTGCCACTTGTTGATACCCATCGTGAAGTACTGCACACGCGGCGTCCTTACGAGAAAACTCTTGTTCTCGTCGATGCCTTTGACGAAAACATCGAACCAGCCCCAGGTGAGCTCGTCATAATTCAATCGCGCATCGCCCATCCTGCGCTCGCCGACAATTGTGTTTTCGGTGGCGCGTTTATAGCCGCAGTGAAGCGTCGGCGCAATCACGGCGTATTGCTGACGTGCGATGTCGCCTTTGGCGTGCCGCCGAACAAAGTTGTAAGCGGCTAGGTTTGGACCGACCGACACGTCGTACCACGACATGAACCAAAAGCCGGGCACGTTGATGTTCATGTTGTCGTGCCACAGGCCGCCTTTGAACCATGCCGGATCGTTCGGCGCCCTTTTAATCATCGCACCCCGTGTGTCAACGGGCATGTTGTCAGCATAAATTCCGTGGGGACCATCGACGGCTTTGATGATGTCCATCTCCGGCAGATGTCGGAGTGCTTTTGACCAATCAACCGGCGGCAGCTGCTGAGCGAGATCGAATGACTTGGACGCACGAATCAAATCTTCCTGCGAAGCGTTTGAGGGAAACATTGGCCGCACCTGGTTCTGCTCACCATAAATCCAGGCGATAAAGAGCATCTGCACCGCGCCGCCGCGATACCAGTTGCCCTGCTCGAAATACGGCGCAACCCGACCGACGCCCGCCCCGAAACCCTGCGGAATGATGGCCGCGAGCGCGGGATTGCCAAGCGCAGCGACGGCCAATTGCCACTCGGCCGTAGAAGAACAACCAATCAGTCCGACTTTACCGTTGGACCACGGCTGCTTCGCGATCCACGTGAGTTCGTCATCGCCATCGCTGAGCGGCGGACCGAGAATGTCGTAGTTGCCTTCCGAAAAGAAGTGACCGCGCTCGTTGATTTCAACAAACGCGTAGCCGCGCTTCACGGCGTCGAGTTCGTTGTTCATGTCCCGTGGCACGCCGTTGCGCACGTCCCAAAAATTGAAATTGTAGGGAGTGCGTACGAAAACCGCCGGATACTTCTTCGACGTGTCCTTCGGTCGATAGACATCCGCGGCCATGCGCTTGCCATCACGCATGGGAATCATGAGCTTGCGTTCGACGATCGCAATCGACTGCAGTTCTTGTTCGCGTTGATTGCGCTGTGCGATTTGTTCAGGTGTCAGGCCAGGACGCTGTTGGGCATCGACGGATTGATGATGCGTGCTGAGCAAAGTCGCGAGAAGTAGGCCATAGAAGCTTAAAGCCAACACAAATTTTTTGCGCATGTGATTGATCCTAGGGAATAACAAGACGTTTGAAATCAGGCGGCCGCATTGATTCGATAACGCCTTGGATCAGCGCGGCGGCACTTTGAATGCGATGGAGATCATTCGTCGATAGTTCCAGAATGGCGATGCCTCGTCCGGATAAGTTTTGTTGGAAGCGAATATTTTGGTCGGAGGTGATGAACAAGTCGAAGTTAGCTTCGGCTCGTTCCAACAGCTCGCCATTTCTAACGCCTGTCCATCCCTGGGCCTGCACACTGGTGCATGAATGGTCGCCCACTAGCTCGTGCATTGGCCACGGCACACATTCATCCAAAAGAATCCTCATGCAGCGGGAGACAGCAAGGCTTCCTCAGAGCGTTCCAAGACCTGACATGCAAGGTCACGAGTAACGGACGGAAAACATTCGAGAAACTCGTCGAGAGAGTAATCGTTCTCTAGGTACTCGAAGAGCGTTTTGACGGGCACGCGCGTTCCCTTGAAGACTGGTGCTCCGCCGAGGATCTCAGGATCAACAGTAATAAGATCATCCCTGTTCATGTGGCCAAGTTTAGTCTCAGCCGATTAGCTTCGCCAAACGTTCAGCGGGGATATTACCGCCCGTGAGAATGCCGACAACTTTCTTGCCTCTCAACTCTTCTCGCAGCTTGAACGCGCCGGCCAGTGACGCCGCGCCCGCCCCTTCGGCGACCTGTTTTGCGTCGCCCGCAAGGACCCGAATAGCGTCATTGATCTCTTCATCGCTCACCAGCAGAAAATCCGCGAGCAAGTCCCAGAGAATCTTGTTAGTCATCTCGAAGGGCACGCGTGTCGCCAGTCCTTCATGCACTGTTTGCATGGTGGGATACGGTTCAAGCGAGCGATTCTGGTAAGCATGCCACACGGCCGGCGCCGCATCAGACTGCACGGCAAACACGCGCGCGTTCGGGTTCAGTTCGCGCGCGACAATGCACGCGCCTGAAGCGCAACTGCCACCGCCTGCGGGCGCGATGATCACATCGACAGCGGGCAAGTCTTCGAAAATCTCAGCGGCGGCGGTGCCGACTCCGGCGATCAGCAATGGCTCGTTCGCGGAATGAACGTAACGATAGCCCTCTTCGCGCGCGAGCCGCTCGACTTCCAGACGCGCCTCGTCAAAATCGCGACCGTGCAAGCGCACCTCAGCGCCAAGATCGCGCATCGCTTGCATCTTTGACTCGTTAACGTTTTCAGTGGGCGCGTAAATGATCACACGCGTGCCGAAGAGGCGCCCGGCATAAGCGATCGATTGGCCGTGATTGCCAGTTGAGGCGGTGATCAGAGTGACCTGCTTCTCATTACCGGTCGCGGTTACTTCGTTGCGCACGAGATTTATTCCCCCGCGCACTTTGAAAGCGCCCGTCGGTTGCAAGTTCTCCAATTTCGCGTAGTAGTCGCAATCAAGAACTTGCGAAATCTTGTTGAGACGAACGAGCGGTGTTCTCGGCAAGAACTCTGAGATCGCCTCACGCGCCGCGACGATATCTGCGAAGGTTGGGGAAATCATGGCTGAGTTTTCGGTGGACAGATTACGCAGATTGGTGGAATTAGGGAAGGAAGGCAGAGCCGGAGGCAAAAGGCAGGACTTACTGCCCACCGTCTCCGCCTCCTGCCGCCTGCCTATTGCCTTCTGCTTACTGCCTTCCGCTTTCCGGCCGGTGTCACCCAGGCG
>JBKPPE010000203.1:0-3994 GCA_046733375.1 Acidobacteriota bacterium
GTGGCACATCGAGTTCTACGGCATTCTCCATCTCTCGCTTGAGGGTTGCCGCAACCTTTGCTGCGTCCGCGTCGGCGCATTCGACCAGAAGTTCGTCGTGCACCTGCATTAACATCTGGGCGTTCAACTTCTCGCGTTGAAACGCTTCGTCAGCGCGCAGCATCGCCATCTTCACTATATCGCTTGCCGTACCCTGAATCGGCATATTGATCGCTTCGCGTTCGGCAGCGCGTCTGATGTTGCCGTTGCGATCGTTGATGCCGGGCAACGGTCTAATTCGTCCGTAGAGCGACCGAACATAACCTTGCTCACGCGCCTGGATCGGAATCTCATCCATGTAGCGCCGCACACCTTTGTAGGTATTGTAATAGTCGTCGATCACTTTGCGCGCTTCCTGACGCGATATGCCGACGCGCTGCGACAAACCCCACGGCTCGATGGCATAAGCAATCGCGAAGTTCACAATCTTTGAAAATCGTCGCGCCTCTTTCAGTTCTGCTTCAGTTTTGGCGTTGAATACCAATCGCGACGTACGGTTGTGAATGTCTTCGCCTTTTTGGAAAGCGTCCAGCATGACTTCGTCGCGCGTAATGTGCGCCAGTAGCCGCAACTCCAATTGCGAATAGTCGGCCGAGATTAGTTTGTTCCCTTTTTCCGCCACGAACGCGCGGCGAATTTGCCGTCCCAATTCAGTTCGAATGGGGATGTTCTGCAGATTTGGATCGCTCGACGAAAGCCGACCAGTGGCCGCAACCGTTTGATTAAGCTGACCATGCACACGTCCGTCGGCGGCGACCTGATGCGGCAAAGCATCGGTGTAGACACTCTTTAGTTTTTCCAGTTCGCGGTATTCAATGATCAATCGCGGCAGGTCATGCGTGAGCGCAAGTTCTTCCAGAACGGCTTTGCTCGTCGAGACGCGACCGGTAGAAGTCTTGCGGCCTGAGACAATGTTAAGCGCCTCAAAGCATTCCCCAACCTGTTTGGGCGAATTGATGTTGAACTCGCGGCCGGCCATCTGACAAATGCGATTCGTTAGCTTCGCTAACTGCTCACCGAGAGTCCGCGACAGTTCGGCCAGCACTGATATGTCCACGCGCATGCCCGCGCGTTCCATTCGATAAAGCAGCGGCGCGAGCGGCAACTCAATATCACGATAGATGCTGCCGAGGTCCTTCTCGTCGATGCGCGCGCGCAAAACATCGGCGACTTGAGCGGTGAGATCGGCCACTTCGACAGCTTGCCATGCGCTTTCGTTCCAACCATCGTGCGGCGGTCCGCCGCCTTCGACACCGACCGCGTCGCGCGCGAGATCAGCCAGGTCGTATCGACTGCGCGTCGGATCAATAACGTACGCGGCCAGTAAAGTGTCGTCCGCGACACCCGCCAGCGCGATTCCGAGCGGTGCGAGCAAAGCGGTGCCGCGTTTGTAGTCATGAACCGACTTGTCCAGCAACCCATTAGAGAAGAGTTCCCGCAATGACGGAATGGCCGCGTCTTTCCCTTCGCCAAAATTGTCGAGATCGACAAACGCGGACCTGCCTGCCGTTGTCGAAAAAGCGATGCCGCGCGCCGCCTGATCGTCACGCGTGCTTTGTTGCTGACCGGCGCCAGCCGGCGTGGAATTTGAAATTGCGAACCCGACCGTTTCCGCCTCCCACAGTTGTTTGATCAGATTATCCAATTCGCCGCGTGTGAGAATTTGTTTGTATTCACGCGCCGCAGTCACGCGTGCGCTTGCGACCGCGCCATCGGCGAATTCCTGCGTCAGGTTTGCGAACTCAAGTTCGCGAAACAGTTCGTAGGCTGCGCCTCGATCCGGCGGTTTGGCCTCAAGCGCTTCAAGATCCAATTCGATGTCGAGATCCGTTTTGATCTGCGCCAGCTCGCGCGATTTGCGAATCAAGTCCGCATTGTCACGCAGAGACTCGCGATAGCGCTTGTTTTTGATCTCTTCCCAGCTCTTCAGCGCATTTTCGATCGAGCCGAACTGCTCAATGATCTGCACGGCGCCTTTCGGCCCAACTCCCGGTGCGCCTGGAATGTTGTCGATCGAATCACCCATTAAGCCCAGCAGATCGACCAGCTTGCACGCGGGCACGCCAAACTTCTTCTCCACCCACGCCTCGTCGCACCATTCGATGGGCGGAACGGGCTCTTTGCGCTTCACGACTTGCGAATTCTGTCGCATCGACACCACCCAGGGATCGCGGACCAGCTGGCACATGTCCTTGTCGTTCGAAACGATAACGGCTTGCAGGCCTTTGTTCGCAGCTTTGACGGCCAGCGTGCCGATGACATCGTCGGCTTCATACCCCGACACGCTAATCATCGGCACGTTGTACGCTTCGCAGAGCCGGCGAATGTACGGCAGTTGCGACGCGAGTTCGTCAGGCATTTCGGTGCGCGTTGCTTTGTAATCGGCGAATGCTTCATGCCGAAACGTCTTTTCCTTCGACTCAAAAATTGCGGCGATATATTTAGGTTTCTCATCCTGGATCAGCTTGCGCAGCATGTTCGTGAAGATGAACACGGCCTGCGTCACTTGTCCTTTCGAAGTCATCAGCGGCGCCGCGCGGTTTGCCAGCGGGGCATAGAATGCCCGGAAGATGTGCGACATCGAGTCGATGAGAAAGACTCGCTCCGCCGGTTTTTCACCGGAGGGGATTTCGGTTTTCGGCATGATCGATTTGATCATAGAGGTTCGGCTTTTGCTAACGCAAGCGGCCTTTCTTATTAAATTTCGCCGAAGCGTTGCGTCCTGACATCATTTCCAGCGACGAAGCGTAGTGTCAATGCCACACATCGACCTAACTACGGCACATTTTCCTGCACATCGGTCGGGCACGAACGTTGCTCTATGAAAAGGCTCTGCGAAATCAGTTACTATCAACTGACACGCACCGAATGAAGGAAACAACTCTCGGCTCCTCAGTCTCCACCAAAGGCATAGGACTTCACACGGCGGTTCCCGTGACGCTCAGTCTGTCACCGGCGCCCCCGGACACTGGCTACGTTTTCCGGCGCACCGACCTCGGCGGATTTGAGATTCCAGCGACAGTCGAATCCGTCGCGCATTGCAGCTACGCGACGACACTGATGCGCACGGGCGTAATGCTTTCGACCGTCGAGCATCTTCTGTCAGCGTTACGCGGATGCAACGTCGATAACGCCTATATCGAAGTAGACAACCTGGAGATTCCAATCATGGATGGCTCGGCTGAGACCTTCGCCGAAATGATTGAGAGTGTCGGGGTCGTCGAACAATCAACCACGCGCCGAGCCTTGATGGTCCGGCAGAAAGTGAGCGTCGAATCCGGCAATCGGCGTATTAGTCTCGAACCGGCAGATGCGTACGAAATTGATTGCCTCATCGATTTCGCGCATCCGCTGATTGGAGTGCAGCATCGCAGCGTGGTACTTGAGAATGGATCCTTCGGCCGCGATATTGCCTCTGCGCGAACATTTGGCTTCATCGAAGAAGTCGAAGCGCTGCGTCGGGCGAATCTCATCCGCGGCGGGTCGCTCGATAATGCGATTGTTCTGTCGAAGAGCGGTATGCTGAACGAAACCGGTCTGCGCTTCACCGATGAGTTCGTCCGTCACAAAATTCTGGACATCATCGGCGACTTTGCGTTGCTGGGAATGACTCTGCTTGGTCGCGTCAAAGCCGAACGCAGCGGACATTTGCTGCACGCAGCGCTCATGTCGTCGCTACTTCGCAACCGCAGCGCGTGGGAAATCGTCGATTTGCCGCAGTCAGAACCCGCTGCGGTATCGGCGGGTTGATTTGGAATGATCTGAACTCAAAACGTTCAACCGGTAGTGTCCTAGTTCAGTTGACTCGGCGTTCCTCTGCGGAAAACCTCCGAATCCTCCGCGGTTTCTGCTTTTGTTTTGAACTTAACCGCAGAGGAGCAAACCGAGGACTCCGCGGAGGACCCAGAGGAAATTAATCTAGGACGCTACCCGGTCAAGGTCCGCTACCGCAGCC
>JBKPPE010000204.1:0-6212 GCA_046733375.1 Acidobacteriota bacterium
GTCCTGATGCCACGCTACCACCCCTCCGTGGTGCGGCGGCTTCACGAAGAGCTGGTCATGCCAGAATCGCACCGGGCCACCGAGCAGTTGCGCCGCCGGCATCAAAACCGCGGGATTCCACAACAAGTCATGGAATGCCTCCGAAATTCGCCACGCCCCCAACGCGTGAAAGAGCACGCTGTCTGCGTTCGGCGACTCGTTCGAATGGAATTCGTCAAAGAGTTTGTGGCCAGGATGATCGGGATCGATTAGCTCGGCGAGTTGGGATCGCAAGATCTCGATCTGCTCGTCGCTGAGGCAGGGAATACCGGCTACGTACCCGTTCGCATGAAAGCATTGAATTTGATCTTCCGTTAGTCGGTATCGGTTCCAATCGTCGCCCGTCTTGGGCGTTTGGAAGAGATTCGTCAATGGCTGGTGATGATGAGATAAGTCGGCGACCATGGCCTGAGCGCCGCTAGGCGCGAGATATTTATAGCAAAACGGACACGTCAAAACAGAAGCGAATCAGCGAAATGCATGCATTTCGCTGATTCGCAAATTATTGGGTTATCGTAGGAACTACAAATATCTCGCTCCTAACGGAGCGAAGAAAGCGCAGTGTGCTAAGTTAACTCGAATCAGGATCCTCATTGCTCACTTCACCGAGCCTATTCCCTCGATCACTACTTTCGCCACCGTCGGAATGATTTCGCGCTCGTTTGCGTGATCGGTGGTGAAGGTCACTAACACGAACTTCGCGCCGTTCGGCAGCTCGATATATGCGGCGTCATGACGCGTGGTACTGGTCCAGCCGGCCTTTGACCAAAGCTTTACGCCGGTCATTCCTTGCAATGCAATCCCGGTGAAGCCATGACCCTGATCGTCGTTATCTTTCGAGGTGCCGGTGTAATCGCGTTTGAGCAACTGCATCATCTGCGTGCTACGAGCTTGAGTAACCGCTCGCCCGCCGACGATTTCCGCAAGCAGTCGCGCCGTCGCTTCGGTCGTCAGCTTGTTCCGGTTTTCGCCATTCGGACCGCGCGAAACTTTCTCGCGACCGTAGGCGTCTTCGCAAAATGTTTTCTGATTGACGTTGATGTTGGTGTAGCCCATCGACGAATAATATCGATTCACGGCGTTGCGCTTGTACTGCCACTCTTCCATCTCTTTCGGCGGTAACTCAAAGCCGCCCGTCGTTTGCGTCAGCACATCAACGACGTATTGCGTAGCTTCGTTCGACGAATCAACGATCATGTCGCGCACGGCGCGCTTCAGTTCATCTGTCTCTTGAATCTTTTTGTCTTCGAGCCACCGATGCACTGCGCCAAGGTAGAAGAGCTTTACGACGCTCGCCGGATAGATTCTTTCGTTGCCGCGAAAGCTTGCGGTAACTGGATGCTGCGGATCGCGTAAATCAATCAGCGTGATCGAAAGCTGATTCTCAGTCAGTTCCTTATCCGCGAATTGCGTAAGCGCCGTGTGCGCCGCGTTGTCGACCAACTCCTGAAGAGTGGCAGGAGCTGGCGATGGCACGAACGAATTCCGCGTTTGGCCGGATGCGGAAAAGCACGATAGAAACAGAACCACCAGTCCAACAGTGAATTTAATTTTCATCAATTGTTCTCCTGTTCTGTCGCACTAGAATCAGATAGACAGGCAAGCCAAGCGCGATGAACAGAAGGCTTGCGAGCGGCGGCGCCAACAGCGACTCGCGCAGCGCGCCAAGAAGATGACCGCCACCGATTAGTTTGATCGTCGAAACCATCGCTGAACGCGCATCCCAAACGATCCTGCCGAGCAGAAAAGTGGTCACGACCAAGTAAATTATTGGGACGACCGGGTAGCCAAACGTGCGATATGGTCGCTCCGCATCCGGCAGGCGACGGCGAAAGATAAAAACTGATCCGGCAACGAACGCATAAAAAAGTGTGAGTGAGAAGACTGCGGCGTCCGTTAATTGATCGTACGAGCCCGAAAGCGCCAACACGCCTGACCAAATTCCCAGGACAATTAGCGAGCGGATTGGCACGTGCGTGCGTGGCGAAAGCTTGGCTAAGCCGCTGAAGAACATTCGATCGCGCGCCATCGCATAAGGCACCCGCGAAGTGGCGAGAATTGAAGCGTGCAGCGCGCCAAACGAGGACGTCATCATCGCCGCGGCCATGAGCGTAAGCGCCATCGCACCCAGCAAGCGACGCACAACTTCCGCCGCCACGGATAATTTCGCCGAGACGCCGGCGACTTCCGTCGGCGTGAGCACGTGGTAATAACCAAGGTTTACGAACAGATACAGTCCCATCACCAGAAACATGCTGATGATCAAACCGAGCGGCAGATTGCGCTGGGGATTCTTAACTTCGCCCGCGAGAAACGTGATGTTGTTCCATCCGTCGTACGCCCACAACGCGCCGAGCATCGCCGCTGCAAAACCACCGAGACCTCCCGTTGTGATCGCGACGCCTTCGCATGCGCCGCCAATGTTCGCTTGGGATAAGTGCGACCAATCGCCGCCACTGTAAAAGAACGCACCTAATCCCACCGCAATCAACAAAAGCACTTTGATCGTCGTGAGAAATGTGGCGACGCCACCGCTGAAGGTTACCGCCGCGCAATTGATCAAGACGGTCAGCACGATTGCAGTGAGGGCGACAACTTGCAGGCCGCCGAATGGAACATTCACGAAGGGCACAGTGAAGAAAGTCTGATTCAGAGCGCCTTTCAATAACTCGTTGAGAAAGATGGCAAAGCCGACTGCGAGTGCCGCGGCCGAAGCGCTACGCGCGATCGCGAACTGGGTCCAACCGTAAATGAATCCTGACGCACGACCATATGCATCGCGCATAATGCCGTACTCGCCCGCCGCCCGCGGGAACATTGCGAGTAGCTCTGCATAGGTGAGCGCGCCCGCGAGCGACAAGAGGCCCGCCACCAACCAGACGGTCAACGCCTTGCCGGGCGTGCCGACATTGCACGTCATCACGCGCGCTTTCAAAAATACGCCCGTGCCGATGACGTTGGCGACGTTGACAGAGATTGCGGCCACAAGACCGAGGCCGCGGATTAATTGGACGGCAGAAGGTTTCGAGTTTGGAGTTTCGAGTTTAGGGTTCATGAAATCAGGGGACACGCGCGCATCTGTAAATTGTCCGAATAGTCTTCGCCGACCGTTATTCTCTTTGTCCTAACTGTTCTTGTCGGCAGTTGTATTCTTGTCGACAGTAGTGCTCTTGTCGACAGTACTGTTCGTGTCGACAGTCTTCGCCCTCGCGCGGATTTCAGCAAGCTCATCCAGAAATTCCTGGCGTTCTTTTGCCGCCTGCGCGGCACGCTTCATCTTTGAATTCACGTGACGCTCGCCCTTAAATTCGGAATTCTGGATTGATTGTGCCCACGCCTTCAATTGTCGCGAGCAACTTTCGGCTTTCTTCTTGAGAAGCGTTGTTTCTTTCGACAGAGGTTGAAATGTCGGAATGCGATCAAGCAAACACAGCATTGATCTAACTTCGCCTGCTGAGCCGCGCGAAATGTAGAGGAAGGATAGCAATTCGTTGTTTGTGCCGCGTTCAAATCCTTCCGCGATGTTGTTAGAGACAGAAACTGCGGCGCGCTCGATTTGATCTTTGAGACTGCGTCGGCGTCTAAACTGAACTTTATCCGTGAAGTCGTAAACGTGAGCGGCGAGGTCAATTGCGGAGTTCCATACTGGCAGGTCTTCAAAGCGAGAGTAACGCATGGGTATTCTCCTTGGAATGTTGGAAGTGATAAAGCCAGTAGAAATCAAATTTCAAATTCAACGATTCAAGATTCCAGATTCCAGATTCCAGATTCAAGTTTAAAGTTCCAGACTCCAGATTCCGGTCAAGATTAAAGTTCCGGATTCCAGATTCAAACCTCCAGATGAGATTTGCCTCTGGAATTTGGAATCTTGAATCTTGAATCTTGAATTCGTTACCCCTCGGTGTCCGGGTTGTTGTTACCACACTTCATTAAACAAAAGATCCTGATAACTATCGCGCTTACGAATCACTTCCGCCTTTCCGCCTTCCCGCACCATCACCGCCGCGGGCAGCGGTCGCCCGTTGTATGCAAACATCTGCGAGAACGAGTAAGCGCCGGCGTTCAAAAGCGCCAGCACTTCACCGGGCGTGACGTCACTCGGCAACCGGCGGTAATCCGGCAAGCGCCCTTCGCGCTCAATATCGAAATACACGTCGCCCGAATCGCACAGCGGCCCCGCGACCTTGTATTGCGCGTCCGAACCATCGCACGCGCGCGACGCAGAAACCAGGTGGTAATACCACTTGTAATTGTTCATCGACAGCAACAGGCTGTAACCGGCGTCTGTCAACAACCACACGTCGCCAGTTTCGGGACGCTGCTTGATGTTTTGGACCTTCGTCAAAACAACGCCGGCATCAGAAATGATGCTGCGACCCGGCTCAAGCAGGATCGTGACTTTGTCGAGTAGATGCTCAGCTTCCGCCGTGCGCGCCGATTCGCGAGCCACTCGTAGCGCCGCAGCAAGAACATCGGAAGGCTCCAGTTCAGCGCCGAGCATGTCACGTTCGTGCTCAGGCAACTCATCCGCTTGCGAGCGATCGCGCAAGTAGTTCACCGGGATGCCGCCGCCAAGATTGATGTGTTCCAGCGTCAAACCGGTCTCGCGATGAATCGTCATCAGATGGTTCCACATACTCTTGAACGCCTCGGCAAATGGTTCCACGTCGGGCGTCTGCGAGCCGACATGAATGTGAATGCCGCACACGTGAACCAAATCCGGATTCTGCAAACCGCGCCGAAACGCGTCCAAAACTTCTGAAGAAGAAATGCCGAACTTTGAAGTCAGCAGCGCGGTCTGCAATCCGAGATGTGAACGCGTCCCAATTTCCGGCACCAAACGCAGCGCGATGCGCGCCGGTGGCATTCCGGAATTCAGTTGCGCGCGCGCCCGTCGTACCGCGTCTTCGACCAAACTGATTTCGTAAACGGAGTCGACGTTAATCGCATAAATGCCGGCGCGTACGGCTTCGTCCAACTCTTCGTTCGTCTTACTCGTGCCGTTGAAGATGATTTGATCGGGCCGAAATCCGGCGCGCAGCGCCTTAAACAATTCGCCGCCACTGTTGACCTCGATATCAATCCCCGCAGCCCGTATGACGCCAAGGACAGCCATGTTGGAATTGGCTTTCGATGCGTAGCAAAACTTGATTGGGCGATCGACTTTCTTTGCCGCGGCCTGCAAGCGGGTAATGTTGGCGCGAATGCGCGGCTCTGAAAACACGAACAGCGGTGTGCCGTATTGGTATGAAAGCGCGGTCGCGTCAGCGCCGCTAATAAAAAGATGATTGTTCTCGCGCGCTTCGAGAAAGCCTGGAATCGTCCAGGCGGGTGCGGTGGTTATAGTTGATGACATGTTGAATTATTTCGAAGCGTTAGAGTACCAACTTTAGTTGGGCTTTTCGACCGCCAAACTGCCCGACTGAAGTCGGTGCTCTAACGCCGAATTTCACAATTGCGCGATCATTTCCGCCGGGTTCCAATAAGCGCGCACTGTCTGAATCTTACCGTCGGCGTTGATTTCGAACACGTCGATGCCATCAAATCTGACTTCTTTTCCAGTCGCGCTGGTTCCCTCGCCCGCCCATTTCACCGCCGCGCCGTTCCCCGCGACGAACACAGACTCTTCGGTGAGTCCCACGGTGCTGAAGTTCTTGCAGATCGAAGTCAGGAATTCGCGGATGGCGTCACGACCCGTGATCCCCGGTGTTCCAACGGGATCGAAGGTCGTGCCGTCCTCAGCAAAGGTGTTAGCAAACGCGTCCGCATCCATCGCGCGAATCGCCAAAAAGTATGCGCGCACCGCGTGCGAAATTTTCTCTGGTGAAATTTGAGTGGTCATGTTCGTAAATTCAATCGCTCTGCCTTACTCAGCGACAACCTCTGGGCCCCTCTGCGGTAAAGTCAATTCAGAAACTAAACCGCAGAGTCCGCAGAGGAACTCGCGGAGGCCGCAGAGAAGTCTACGCGTTGGTTCCAGTCGGTTGCTTCGCACGTTCTTTCTCCACCAAGACGCGCCGCAGGATTTTACCCGAAAGGGATTTCGGGATCTGATCGATGAATTCGACCATGCGAATTTTCTTGTACCGCGCCACGCGGTCGGCGACGAAGTCAATCAATTCGTCTTCCGTCGCTTCACTCTTCAGGACGACGAACGCTTTCGGAACCTCTCC
>JBKPPE010000205.1:0-11263 GCA_046733375.1 Acidobacteriota bacterium
CATGAGCACTGAATTTCGACAACGGAAAATGAGCGAGTACGCGCGCATCGCTTTGAAGCGCAAGTGGATGATCATCCTGCCGACGCTCGCCATCGGACTGGCCATTGGCGTCGTGGTGTTCCGCCTACCGGATCTTTACGAATCGTCAACGCTGATCGTGGTCAAACCTTCCACGCTGCCGAATTCGGTGCTGCCGATGATGACGGAAGAGACGTTGACGCGTGAACTCGCCAGCATTTCGCAAGTCGTCACCAGCCGTAGCTCGCTGCAACCGTTAGTCGAGAAATACGACCTCTATAAAGAGGAGCGGCGTCGTGGCGAAGCCATGGAAGTGATCATCGAGGGAATGCGCAAGGGCATCAAGGTCGAGGTCAACACTAGTCGTAACGACATTACGAACGCATTCAACATCACATATCGCGGTCGCGATCCGAAAACTACCCAAGCCGTTGCTGGTGAACTCGCGAGCAAGTACGTGGACGAGCAGACGAAGGGAACTATCAACGCGGGTACATCTGCAAAGCAGTTTATCGAAGAGCAGGTGCGCTCGGCGAAAGACGAACTCGACGCGGTCGACAATCAACGGCTGGCGTACCTCCAGCAAAACATCAACAACCTGCCGTCGCAGTCGCAGGCACTCGTCGGCCGGCTGACCGCACTACACGAAGAGCAGAAGGCTTTAATCGTCGAACAGGGTCGTTTGCGAGACCTCGCAGCGGCCTATCGCAGTCAGCTTGGCGACATCACGAAAAGCTACGAGCAGGAAATCGTTCTTAGCGCCGAAAACACTACCGATCCGAAAACTACTGCGGCGTGGGCCGAACTGGTGAGTCGTCGCTCGCAATATGAAGGCGAGTTGCAAAAGCTATTGACACAATACACCGAGAAGCATCCGGACGTCGTTGCGGCAAAAAAGCAGATTGAAGACATCAAGGTCCAACAGGACCAGATGCTGAACGATTGGAAGGATCGAATTGAAGACCGCAAGCAAAAACTAACGAAACTTACTGATCCCCGGCTGTTAACTCTGCGCACAAATATCTCAATGGTTGAAGGCGACATGGATCGCCAGGGCCATTTGTTAGAAGAAACTAACAAACAGATCGCCGACATCAACGCGCGCATCAACGCCATTCCGAACGCGGAAGTCGGATTGGAAGCGCTGGATCGCGAATATCAAACGACGAAATCGAACTACGACAACCTTTTGTTGGAACAACAGAAAATTGTTATGGGCGCCGACGCCGCGAAAGAACAGCAAGGTGGCGGAATTCAGGTCGTCGATCCCGCCAACCTGCCCGAGAAGCCGGTTGCGCCTAAACGGCTCGTACTGACGGCGGGTGGGTTTGGGATTGGTCTGGCGCTCGGAATATTCCTGGTTCTGATCGTTGAAGTACGACGTCTGTTCACGATTCAAACGATTGACGACGCCAAGCACTACACGACACTGCCCGTACTTGCCTCGATACCTCAATTGATGACGCCGGCCGAGGCGCTCGCAATTCCGCGACGCAAGAATCTCGCTTTGGCTGCCGGCATTGGTGCCGCGGTTGTGGCCATTCCAATGCTGGCCTTTGTGCTGACCATGACACACGTATTCGAAAAGATTGCGCAGTGACGCGTGGCACAGACTTCAGTCTGTGCATTGAACCCGACGGCCACAGACTAAAGTCTGTGCCACTTGGAGAAAAAAGATGTACACAGATTTCTACGGACTCAAAGAACTACCGTTTGGGCTGACGCCTGACCCGCGTTATCTGTACTTCACGCCCTCGCACACCGAAGTAATGGCGAATCTGCATTACGGGATCGAGAGCGGCCGCGGCTTGATCGTTGTCACCGGCGAGGTCGGCACGGGCAAGACCACGCTGCTCCGCTGGATGATGCGACGCCTCGATCCCACGGTCATGGTCGCCTACGTCTTCAATCCGCGACTGTCAGTGCCTGAGTTCTATCAGCACCTCGCGGCGCTCTTCAACATCGGCGCGTGGGAAAGTAAATCCGATCTGTTAATTGAATTGGGGAAGGTGCTCGACGAGCGTCACAACCGCGGCCTGCGCACCGTGCTGGTCCTCGACGAGGGCCAGGGCCTCTCGACTGAAGTTCTGGAGGAGATTAGGCTGCTTTGCAACTTCGAATCAGACACCGCGAAGCATCTGCAAATTGTTTTGACTGGACAACCGGAGCTACGCGACGTTCTGAATCAGCCGAACTTGCGCCAGCTGAAACAGCGCGTTGCTCTGCGCTGCGAAATCACTGCGCTGCCGAACGTCGAAGAGACTGCCCATTACATTTCTTCCCGCTTGAAAGTTGCGGGCGCGACGAACACCCAAGTTTTTTCACCGGGCGCGGTCGATTACATCTTTCGTTGTTCGGCCGGTATTCCCCGCAACATCAACAATCTCTGCGACAACGCCTTGCTGAACGGGTTCGCATCCGGGGTGACCGTCATCAGCCGCGCGATGATTGAACATGTCGCTAAGACATTCGATATGTTGCCTCGCAACGACCACGGCCCTGCCCCATCCGCATCGCCGGCCGAAACCGCCGCACGCATTTTCAACTCATCGGCGCGCGCCGAGCTTTGGGCAGCCGGCGACGGCAATGGTGGCACAGGCGTTTCCGAGGTGATTCACGCACAGAATACGCCGGCTACCTATGGCAATGACAACGGTAATGGCAATGGTAATGGCTACAGCTTTGGTGGCACCCACCTTCAGGATTCACGCGCCACTGACGAAAAGTTTTCGCTAGTGTCGCCTGCCCCCGACCGAGATTTCACTTTTGATTACTCACAACGTACTGACCCACTCAGCGATCTGTCAGCTCACGCCTCAACCACGGCCTACAGGTTCGACAGCTTCAGTTCGGACCCACTCACTCGGATGAGCGGTACGGATCCTTTCGGGAGAGGAAACAATGGGCAGAATCTATGACGCGCTGCGGCGGGCGGAAGCTCAGCCGCGCAGCTCGGCTTCAGAAACTTCAACCAACCGCAACAGCAGCGGCGGCAACGTGTCGTACTTTGTGCCGCGTCCGGAACATCCGTGGGATGTTTCGCCGTTCACCGCCAGCCCTGTCGGTTTCAATTCAGCGCCCACTGCGCACACGGATCAGGCGTTCGCCGGGCAGGCACTCCCTGGCGAGCCAGCTTACCGTGATGTCGGGGCAACCTTGGGCGCTGTCGGAACGGCGCGCGTCGCCGAGTTCTCTTCAAGAGCAATCTCGGCCGCGCGCGTCGAACCACACCTAATCGCCATAACCGAACCACGCTCGCCCGAATGCGAGCACTTTCGTTCGCTGCGCACCAAGCTTTTGGAAGCCGGCGAGCGACAGAATATGCGCGCGTTCGTGGTGACAAGCGCCGGCGTTGGTGAAGGAAAGACACTGATGAGTGTGAATCTCGCGTGGCTACTGGCACAGACGGATGGGGTGAAGGCGCTTCTGATTGATGCCGATTTGCGAAGTCCGGCGACAGCCGCGTATTTCGGAATTGAAAATGAGTTTGGTTTGTCGGAAGTCCTGACCGGCGACAAGAAACTGATGCAAGCGATCGTGAAGCTGCAGCCGGCGGGCCTGCACGTTCTGCCGGGCGGTGCGGCGCGTGAGGACGTCGCTGAACTCTTGTCGGGTCCGCGATTCAGCCGCCTGCTTGCAGAAGCGCGCAAACATTTCGATTACATCATCATTGATGCGCCGCCGCTTGGCATCTTCACCGATGCCAACCTTTTGATTAATCGCGCCGACGGCGCTTTGCTGATTGTGCGATCAGGTAAGACCCGCTATGCGGTTGTCGATCGCCTGCTCGAGCACTTACCCCGCGGCCGAATGCTTGGCGTAGTTCTGAATGGTGCTGAGACGCAAATGGATGAAACCGCTTATTACTACGCGCAGAAATACTATCACCCGATGGCCGACGCCGACGAGGCAGCTGAAGCGGCCCCAGACGATCAGGATCTCGAGATGATTTATATCGAGGAGGATGTGGTTTCGTGATTTCTATTTCGAGTGCGGCGGCAAGCGCCAGCGTGACGCCGCTTTCGATTCCGCTCAACCATAGAACAGCGCGATCCAAAGCGGTCGCCGCTTCGCTCTGCCGGCGCACTCCAAATTTTACCTATGAAGTCATCGCGTCTTAAAGCCCGTAAGCTTCTCCTGCTGCTGGTCGAAGCGATGTTGCTCTTCGGCGGTTTAGTGATTGCTGTCTACGTGAGGCTCGGCGCCACTGACGCCGAGGACGTGCTGATTGCTCGCCATGGGTTTTACAAAGCTGCGCTGGCGACAGTCTTTTGCCTGACGTCATTCTACTTTTTTGATCTCTACGACTTTGTGGTCATGCGCGATCGCCACGAGCTGGTGCTGCGGCTCTTGCAAGCGCTTGGTCTCGGATGGGTGGCGCTGGCGCTGACTTTTTATGCGGTGCCGCAGGCGATGATTGGCCGCGGCGTCACGTTGATTTCGCTGCCACTGGCGCTGTGTTTCATGGTCGCGTGGCGTCTGTCGATTCATTGGATTCTCGGACATCCGGAACTGGGCGAGCGCATCTTGATTGTCGGGTCAGGACCGTTCGCGGTCGAAATCGCGAAAGAGACTTTGCAACGAAAAGATGCGGGCTATCGCGTGATTGGGTTCGTGGACAACGACCCAGCTCTCGTCGGAAAGAGCCTAATCAATCCTAAGGTTATCGGCCTGACTTCTGAATTAGCGAAGCTCGTCAAAACTGAAAACATCGATCGTTTGGTAGTCGCGATTAGCGATCGACGCGGCCAGTTCCCGACGCAGCAGCTGCTGAAGCTGAGTCTGTCCGGTGATGTGACGATCGAAGAGAGCGCATCTTTCTATGAACGACTGACGGGACGTGTCCTTCTCGATTTGATTCGTCCGTCGTGGCTGATCTTTTCCAGCCGCGGACGTCGCGCACGAATAAATGAAATCGCTCGGTCCGCAATGCATCGCGTAATCGCTTTGGCCGGCGCGGTCCTTTCGGTGCCGATTGCCGTCGTCACCGCGATTTTGATCAAGCTTGATTCGCGCGGACCGGTTCTTTACAAGCAGGACCGCGTTGGCAAGAACGGCCGCCCGTTCAAGCTCATGAAGTTTCGCTCGATGCGCACAGATGCCGAGAAAGACGGGCCTGTTTGGGCAAAGACCGATGACGAGCGCATGACGCGGGTGGGCCGCATCATTCGCAAGATCCGCGTCGATGAAATCCCGCAGTTCTGGAATATCTTGCGCGGTGACATGAATTTTGTCGGTCCACGTCCCGAACGGCCGCATTTTGTTGCGCAACTCGCGCAGGAGATTCCGTATTACGAGCAGCGGCATTTGATCGCGCCGGGCCTGACCGGTTGGGCGCAAATCAACTATCCGTACGGCGCGTCGATCGAAGACGCGAAACAGAAACTGCAATACGACTTGTACTACCTGAAGAACCAGTGTCTCGCGCTCGACGCCACCATCATGTTCGAAACGATCAAGACGATCTTGTTTGGCAGAGGAACTTAGGAAATGTTTAGCGGCGGGCTACCGCCCGCCGGTCGGGCAGTAGCCCGACCCTAAACGATTGGTTGGAGGTTCCACGTATGAAGTTATTTATCCAAGTCTCAATCATGACTTTAGGGTTGACTATCGCAGTCAGCGCGTTGGCTCAATCACCAACTGCCACACGGCAAAGACGTATTTCGTCGATTGATAAGACGCAATCGACGGCGTTCGAGCAACCTTCGCCGCCAGCCGAAGTCACTGACAACGCGGAGACAAATCGCGCCGATCCCACTTCTGAAGAAGCCGCGATCGTTCCCTACTACAACAACTTTTTCACGACGTATCGGCTCGGACCGGAAGACGTCGTCTCAGTGAACGTATTCGGTCAGGAGCGTTATTCGAAGCAGGGCATCGTCATTCCGCCCAGTGGCCGTATTTACCTCGCGTTGATTCCTGAAGGCATCTTCGTCAATGGGAAGACGTGCGAGCAGGTGGCGGAACTGATTAAGAAAAATTACAACGAATACATACTTGACCCGCAGGTTTCCGTTTCCATCGATCGCGCTGGTTCGTATCGCTACAGCGTGATCGGCGACGTGGGTCAGCCAGGCATTCGTCTGATGACGCGGCGATTGTCAGTTACTGAAGCGATCGCAGAAGCGGGCGGCATTCTGCAAACCGGAAGCCGGAGCAAAGTTTACGTTTTGCGCAAACAGGCGAACGGAACGTTACAACCGATTCCCGTTAACGTCTCCTCAATTTACAAAGGTCAGGCTCCCGATTCTGTTTATCTCGTTCCGGGCGATCAGGTCGTCGTGCCAGGCAACACGTTAAAGAAGTGGCAGACATTAACGAGCTTCCTACCGATTTTGAGTTTTGCGCGCATGTTTACCGGCGGGTTTTAAGAACAGAGGTATTAGGCAGACAGTAGCAAGCAGGAGCACGTTTGCCTGCTTCCCGCGGTCTGCCTCCTTTTATTTGTTGGCTAGCTCCACGCCTTAGCCGCTCACCACGTCGCTATCCTCCAGTAAAATTCCCAATCCCGAAAAAAAAACGGCTTGAATCCATACAGACCCTGTGGTACTGTGCGCCGCATTCGACGGTCTAGTTCCCGGTCGCAGGGTTCGCGACCTTCACGAGTCTTTCCCAGCAATTACCAGACTTTGCTTTAGCAGTGTTGTACTGTCGCCCGCGTTTGGGTTGGAGAGAACGAATGCCCCCGGCAAAAGCTGCTCTGCAATTAGAGCCCCACACCGGTTTGAGCCAGCCGCTTGTCCAGGAAACAGATATCAGTCTGCCCCCCAGGCTTCCCAACGTCATTGCTGGCTCGGATCAGAACGTGGCAGCTTTGCGCGCAGTTCGGCCGCTCCCGCCACAGCGAAAAGCGAACCCGTTCCTATTTCAACCGCGCATTCCGGTGATTACTGGCGAAGCAACTTATCGTGGTTACTTGCCGGTAGAAGGCGTGATCTCTGGACAGTTAAATGCGACGGGGGGCGCGCTGACGATCAAACAGCGACCGAGGAATGGTCACGTCGAATCAGTTCCTGAGCTTAACGGCGAGATCACTTTCAAAGATATGCTGCGCGTTAACGGTCACGTGGCCGGATCGATTTCGTCAGAGAAAGGCACGTTGATCGTCGACGCCTCCGCGCGAGTCGATGCCTCCATTGACGTAGCTGTTGTGGTCATCGCTGGTGTCGTAAATGGCGACGTGGTGGGCAGAGAACGAGTTGAGTTGGGCCAGGAAGCAGTCATTCACGGCAACATTTCCACGCCGAACCTCACAATGAAATCCGGCGCGACCTTCGAGGGTGATTGCCGCATGCTGAAGTCCAATGGCTGAAATACAAATCGAGCTTGTCTAATCGGCGACATTGAAACCGCGCAGCTTTTAATCCAGCCAGGGGCCAGCTTCCAGGATCGGTGCGCGTTCATTTCTGACGGAAGCGGTCCACACCAAGCCGCGTGATGCCGCGGCAGCAAAATCAACCACAGAGGACAGAGAGAAAAAAGTCAGACAGAGTTGGTCAAGCCTGTGTTAATACTCTGACGATCTATTTGTGGAATGCTTTGCGCAGTGTCCTCTGTGATAGTGACGACCACCGTCGAAAAACCTAACCTGAAGACTGAAGCCGTTGCCGGCATCACCACCTTCTTCACGATGGCGTATATCGTCATCGTTAATCCGCAAATCATTTCGGCGGGCGGCAAAACCGGAATGGCGTTCAGCGGCGTGCTGACGGCGACCGTATTCATCTGCTTTTTGATGACGCTGCTGATGGGTCTTTACGCCAAGCTGCCGTTCGCGGTCGCGCCCGGTATGGGCATCAACGCGTTCTTTACCTACACGATCATTCTCGGCAAAGGTGTGCCGTGGCCGGCTGCACTCGGAATCATTTTTTGGGCGGGCGTATTGTTCCTTTTGATTTCCGTGACACCGGTGCGCGAATCGATTGCGAAAGCGATTCCCGCGGAATTGCGCATCGCCGCGGCGGCGGGCATCGGTATATTTCTCACGTTCATCGGTTTGAAGAATGCCGGATTCATCGTGGCCGACCCGGTGACGTTCGTGAAGTTGGGAACGCTTGGCAAGCCCGCGCTGCTGGCCATCGTGGGCGTTGCAATCGCCGCGTTCTTCATGGCGCGCAAGAGCGCTTTCGCTTTTCTAATCTCGATTGCGATTGTGACCGTGGCGGCGTGGGCGCTGGGTATGGTCGTGCGGCCGCCGCAAGTGTTCAGCCTGCCGGACTTCAAGAGCGTCTTTCTGAAGCTCGACATTCTTGGCGCGCTGAAACTCAGCCTCATTCCTGCGATCATCGCGGTGATGTTCACCGACTTGTTCGATTCGATCTCGACGTTCATCGGCGTCGCGCACGCGGGCGACTTGCTCGACAAAGAAGGCCATCCGAAGAATCTGCGGCAAGGTTTGATCGTCGATTCGTTCGCAACGCTGGGAGCCGGACTCGCCGGCACCTCATCGGGAACGGCTTATATTGAAAGTGTCGCCGGCATTCGCATGGGCGGACGCTCGGGACTGACGTCAGTCTTCACTGCACTCTGTTTCCTGCCGTGCTTTTTCATCGCGCCAATCGCCGGCATGGTGCCGCCCTTTGCCTCCGCGGCGGTACTTATTCTGGTTGGCGCCGCAATGTTTACCAGCATTGGCAAGATTAATTTTTCGAAAATCGAAGAAGGCGTGCCGGCATTTCTCACATTGATCTTGATTCCGCTCACATTCTCGATCACGCAGGGAATTTTGTGGGGCTTCCTTTCTCATGTCGGCTTATATCTGATGGTTGGTCGCCGGCGCGACATTCATCCGGTGATGTATGCGCTGGCGGCTGTCTCGATCGGATTGTTGCTGCTCGAGCGACTCAAGTTCTCGTAGACTGTCTGCGCGTAGTAAAGTAGCTCTCCGACTTTCTCGAAAATGAAACGATCAACTCGCGGATGTGGTTGTGTGATTGCCGTGCTGGTGTTGCTTCTGGGCGCGACCGGCGTGGCCTGGTTTAAATGGGGACGGGCGTGGTGGAATTCGCGTACCCCGAAACCGACCGGCGAATTGCAGGTTCGCGTGCTCGACGTCGGGCCCATCGAAGGCGATTCGATTTTGATCATCGCTCCGGGCGGCAAGTCGGTACTAATCGACGCAGGTGACGCGGGCAAAGGCAAAGTCGTGCTCGAAGCCCTGAAGCGAAACAAAGTTGAGAAGCTGGACTATTTCATAGCGACTCATCCGCATCCTGATCATATCGGTGGCGCTGACGAACTCTTGAACGGTATCAAAGTCGGAACAGTCATCGACAATGGCGTGGACATGTCGACACCGACGCCATCTCCGTCCCCAACGAAAAAGGGCGCGAAGCCTTCGCCGACACCTGCGGCGCGAAGGACGCGCGCGAAAACTGTCACGAGCTTCTTCGACGAATACAAAGACGCTTTACAGAGATCCGGCGCTCGGTATCAAAAAGCGCAAGTCGGACAGAAGATTGATCTTGGTGGCGGCGCCATCCTGACTGTGCTTGCGCCGAGCGAGCCATTCTTCACTGCCGATCAACTAAAGGCCGGCGGTAACGAACCAAATGCAAATTCGATTGTCCTGCGTTTGGATTATGGCGACTTCTCGATGTTGTTCATGGGCGACGCGGAAGCGCAAACTGAACAGCGGCTGCTGAGCAAACCGGACTTGGAGCTAAAGGCCACTATTATCAAGGTCGCGCATCACGGATCGAAGTACGCAACGACGCACGCGTTTCTTGACCGCGTGAAGCCGGAGGCAGCAATCATTTCTACGGGCGGCTGGAATCGTTATAGCCATCCCGCACAAGAAACGTTGGATCGCATCAAGACTGCGAACATAAAACTATTTCGCACCGATTTGCAGGGCGAGATTACGATTACCACAAAGGGCAAGGCGGATTCCGGCAAGTTCTATGAGATCAAGCCAGCGAAAGAAACCACGGAAGATATGTGGCTCGGTCGCGAAGGATTCAAAGACGATTCGTCGCGGTCGGGATTCATCGCTTATGGCGATTTCGGGCCTCCGCCTAAACCAAAAATACCTAAGAAAGGTAAATAGTGAATCGTAAATGGTGACAAAGCAGTAAATCGTAAATAGTAAATCGTAAATAGATGTGGCCTGGTAAATAGTAAATCGTGAATAGTAAATAGACGAGAACGTTTCAAGAAAACTTCTATTTACCATTTACGATTTACTATCCACCAGTTTATGAAGCCCGCAACTTACGCTGACGCCGGAGTCGACATCGACGCAGCGAATCGCGCGACGAAAAAGATCAGAGAGTTCGCGCGCCGGACATTCAACCCGCGCACGCTTTCGGACATTGGCAGCTTCGGCGGGATGTTCGACGGCGCGTTTCCTGAGATGCTTCAACCCGTCCTCGTCGCCTCTGCGGACGGCGTCGGCACAAAACTGAAGGTCGCGTTTGAAACCGGAGTGCACCACACCGTCGGACGCGACCTCGTTAATCACTGTGTCAACGACATTCTGGTGCAAGGCGCGCGGCCGCTTTTCTTCCTGGACTATTTCGCTACCGGAAAGTTGGATCCCGAGGTGACGGCAAGCGTGGTCGAAGGCATCGCCACGGGTTGTCGTGAAAACGGTTGTGTGTTGCTGGGCGGCGAAACGGCTGAGATGCCCGACTTTTATCCCGAAGGTGAGTACGATATTGCCGGATTTATCGTGGGCGTCGTCGATCGAGAACGCGTTATCGACGGCAGCCGTATTGCAGTTGGCGATGTCATTCTCGGTTTACCCTCAGCGGGTTTGCACACCAATGGATACTCGCTGGCGCGAAAACTGTTCTTTGAAACCGCCGGATTGAATGTCGATACATATGTCGATGAAGCCGACGGCACTGCCGGCGCGGTGCTGCTGCGGCCACACGTGAGTTACTTGCGAACGCTCGAAGGTCTGCTTGATTCGGGAAAGATAAGAGGATTGGCACACATCACGGGCGGCGGTTTGCTCGAAAACATTCCACGCATTTTGCCGGGCGGAACGAACGCGGAAATCAAACGAGGATCATGGCCGGGCCTTCCCGTGTTTGAGTTGCTTCAGCGTCTCGGCAACATCGAAGAACATGAAATGTACCGCACCTTCAACATGGGTGTCGGCATGGTCGTTATTTGCGCCGAGTCGGATGCCGCCACAATCAAGTCGCACATCCAGGCGACTGGCGAGAGTTGCTACGATGTAGGAAAAATCGTGGCCGGCGAGCAGCGAGTGATTTTGCAGTAGGAGGCGGGAGATGAG
>JBKPPE010000206.1:0-4760 GCA_046733375.1 Acidobacteriota bacterium
GTCTGTCTCTCCGGGAAGTTAGTGGGTTTCCAAATATCTCAGATGCCTAATTCTGCGTCGTTTGTTGTCCCGGTTCCCGGTTCCCGGTTCCGGGTTTCAGGTGTCGGGTGTCCGGTTTCGGGTGTCGGGTGTCGGTCGGAAATACGAACTTGGTACTTTGAACTTGGCATTTTGCATTTCAATCTGGACCTGATGCCGAGTACTAACAATTGTCGAGCCGACTAAGAATGCACCGAGGAACGTAGAGCCAGGTGCGAAGTAGAATTCATGTCTCACCCACTACCTAACACCCGACACCCAACACCCTTCACCCTTGATTTATCACCTGCCGCTGAAGCTGAACCAGCTCGGCGATTCCCTTCTTCGCCAATTCCAGCAGATTATCCATCTGTTCGCGTGTGAAGGGCGAACCTTCCGCGGTGCCCTGCACTTCGATAAAGCGGCCATCGCCCGTGCAAACGACATTCATGTCGACTTCGGCGCGCGAGTCTTCTTCGTATTTCAGATCGAGCAGAGGTGTTCCGTCAACGATTCCGACGCTGATCGCTGCGACTTCGCTGGTGATGGGGCCCTTCTTGATCTTCTTTTGTGCCAGCAGCTTTCGACAAGCCAAGGCAAAGGCGACATATGCGCCGGTGATCGCCGCTGTTCGCGTGCCGCCGTCAGCCTGCAGCACGTCACAATCCAGTGTAATAGTTCGTTCCCCAAGCACGGAACGATCGGCAATCGCGCGCAGGCTGCGGCCGATCAGTCTCTGAATCTCGTGAGTGCGACCGGACGGTCCCCCGCGACCAATTTCGCGGGCAGTGCGCGTGTGAGTCGAGCGCGGCAGCATGCCGTACTCAGCGGTGACCCAGCCTTCGGTTCTTTGATTACGAAGATGCGGCGGCAATTTGTCTTCGACGGACGCTGCGCAAATAACCCGTGTATTGCCCATCTCGATTAGCGCAGAGCCTTCCGCATTGGAGAGAAAGCCCGGCGTAATCTTGACCGTGCGCAACTGATCCGTCGCGCGATTGTCGGTGCGAATGAATGTCATGAGATTCATCCGCAGATTACACAGATTACGCAGAAAAGAGAAAGACAAACCGACTAACCCTCTGCCGCAATCAAGCTCTGGATTCGTCGGAAGTTTTCCTGCCTACTGCTTCCTGCCGCCTGCCTACTGTTTGTTCGAGTCTGTGAAATCTGCGAAATCTGCGGATTAAGTCTTCAATTCGTCGCTGCCCCAAACCTCTACCGCCTCCAGCCGCGACGGCTTTGCGCCGAGGAATCTTTCGGCGACACGCGCAAATCTCTCCGCTGCATCGGTCACGTAAAAGTGGTCCAAATCATCGCACAACTGCCGTTCGAGCGCACCAGTCGGCGGCGACAACCGGGCGAGACCCTTTTCCTTTAGCAGCGTTCTCACTTCCAGAGCCGTGGCTTCGCCCGAATCAATCAGCCGAACGTCTTCGCCGATGGTCTGCTGAATCACTTCGCGCAGAATTGGATAGTGAGTGCAGCCGAGGACGAGTGTGTCTATCTTGCCCCGCAAATCCGCGAGATAAGTCGCCGCGACTGTTCGCGTCACCTCATTGTCGGCCCAACCTTCTTCCGCCAAAGGAACGAACATCGGACACGCGCGCTCGATCACTTCGGTGTTCGCATCCGCTTTCTTGATCGCGGCTGTGTACGCACCACTCTGGACCGTCGATTCAGTTGCAATCACGCCAATCGACCGCCCGGGAGCGCGGCCATCCTGGCCGCTCGTAACCGCCGCTCTCGCCCCCGGCCCGATGACGCCAACCACATCGATCTTCAAAGCGCTCCGAATCGCCGGCAGCGCTAACGCCGACGCGGTGTTGCACGCAACCACCAGCAACTTGATCCCATGCGACGCAAGAAAGCGCGCATTCTCAACCGCGTATCGCTCAACCGTGGCCAGCGACTTCGTCCCATAAGGCACACGCGCCGTATCGCCGAGATAGACGAACCGTTCGTTTGGAAAATGCTCATGCAGCGCGCGATAGACCGTCAGTCCACCAACGCCGCTATCGAAGATGCCGATGGGGAGGTGTGAAAGCAACGGGAAAGGATGAGGGAGGAGCGATCAAGAATGCAAGGAAGCACGTCAGCAGGTAGTGTCCTGAATTAATTTTCTCTGCGTCCTCCGCGAAGTCCTCGTTGTTTCTCTGCGGTTAAGTTCAAACAAAAGCAGAACCGCAGAGGATTCGGAGGTTTTCGCAGAGGAACGCTGAGTCAACTGACCTTAGGACACTACCCGTCAGCACTAAGGTTTCGCGACGCGCTTCTCTTTCGTCTCGGCAATTTGTTTGTCCAAGGCTGCTTTTCCGTTAGGAACCGATTGCAGGTACTTGGCGAAATCGGCCTCGGCTTCGGCGTCTTTGCCTTGCTTCAACAACAACAGCCCGCGCCCGCGGTACGGAAACGGGAACTTCGGATTCAGCTTGATCGCCTTTGAATAATCTGCAATGGCTTTATCGATTTGGTTTTGCTTCTCATAAACTCCGGCGCGGTTTTGATAAGCGAAAGCATTGTCTGATTGCAGGCTAATCGCTTTGTTCAGATCAGCCAAAGCTTTGTCGAGTTCGCCCTTAGCGGAATAGGCAAGGCCCCGACTGATGTACGACGCCGACCGAACATTTGCGGGATACATTTCGGAGATTCGTATGACCTCGTTGAAATCAGAGATCGCCCCGTCGAAATCTCCATTACGCATTTTCTCATTGCCACTCTTGGTGAGCGCATTTGCTCTCGCGGTTTCTGCCGCGTGCGGATCGCCCTGCGCGACAGCAAACCCCGGAAGGATTAACAACACCAATGCGAAAAGAAGAAAGCGGGTCGTTTGAGAAAACATCATGAGTGCTTACCGTGAGTCTTTGTCGTGAATAGCTTGTCGGGAGTGTCAGCTGTACTTCCTGCCTACTGTTCTCTGGAATCCGCCGATCGTTCAGACGCGCTTTTCCTGCCGTCTGCCTCCTGCCGCCTGCTCTGCGTGTCTGCGAATGCTGCGGATCGTTCGGACTGTTTTTCCTGCCTTCTGCCTTCTGCCTACTGCCTTCTGTCTTATGGTGGAGGCGCCGGGAATTGAACCCGGATCCAAAGGTCAACGCCGAAGGACTCTACATGCTTAGCTGCTTCTCTTTCCGCGTCCCGGGTACGCACGCCTCCGGCGTGCTTATTTCTTTTCCAGCACTCCGGGAGGAGTGCGTACCCAGGACCCGACCTTCGCCCATCTCGAACTAAGTGAATCAGCAAGACGTTTGAGCGGGCTAGTCCGGCTTTGGTCTCGCCCATCACCACGGACCGAAGCGACGGGCCAGCTCATCTAAAGTGACATCTCCATCCGCGCGCATGAGCAACTTGCGGCGGAGACGCTCACAGGCTAATTAGGCTGCGAGAGCTAACTCGTCAGAGTTGGCAATTGATTTTCCCTGCAATTTGATAACGGTCCCTACAAGAAAGAGGCCCGGCATGCATCGCGACGGACGTTACGGCCCCTGTCGAAGCCTGTCGCCCCCTCGTGAAGCAAAATGATTATAAGAGATGCGCGGGGAGATGTCAGGTTTGCTTGTGTGATGAAAGCCAGCGGATTAGTTTTGAGTAATTTTGTCGCGAAGCCGGAGAGTGGAATAGCCCAATATGAATCGTAAATCGTGAATAGATAAACTACACCACGAGCCTGCGGAGCAGGCGGCAGCGTAAAGCCTCGGGTGGAGCGAAGCGAAACCCGAGGAATATGCGTCACCAAAATCATCAGCCCGCGGAGCGGGGGCAGCCGTCGCGTGAATTCTGTCGCCCGCTAAAGCGGGATTCGATTTCTTTTGGGTATGTGATCCCGGGCTTACGCCCCCGGGCTAAACGCTGCCGCCGCTCCGCCGCTCGTTGACGCAAATCATCATTTCTTACTTCACAATGAAGAAAGGAAACACGTACGCTTGCAGCATCACCAGGATCCCCACGAGCGTTGCCAGCACCAGACTGTGAAAGAAGACGTAACGAAGGATGTCGCCTTCGTGACCGTACCAGCGCGTGGCCGTGCTGGCGACGACGATCGATTGGGCGTCGATCATCTTGCCCATAACGCCACCCGAGCTGTTCGCCGCGCCCATTAGAACCGGACTGAGGCCGAGTTGCGTCGCAGTGATCTTTTGCAGACTGCCGAACAAGACATTCGATGAGGTGTCTGAGCCGGTTAACGCGACACCTAACCATCCCAGCATCGTGCCGAAGAATGGATACAACCATCCTGTTCTGGCCGCTGCCAAACCCAACGTCGCGTCCATGCCGGAATATCGTGTCGAGAATCCAATCGCCATCATCAAAGCAATGGTCAAAAGCGGATTCTTCACCAGCTTGAGCGTCTTCCAATAAACGCGCAGCAAACCGGCGGGCGAATATCTCATCATGAATCCCGCGACGATGGCGGCAAAGAAAATGCCCGTGCCCGCCGCCGACAAGAAATTGAAATTGAAGATCGCATTCTCAGGCGTCGGCGTCGCGACCACCGGCGGAACGCGAGACACGAGCTTGTGCAAACTCCAAACAGGAATCTTAGGCGCGGCAATTCCGTCGAGAAAACTTTTCGTCTGCGGCAGGCCCCAGATGAAGACGACGACGCTGAGGACGATCCAGGGAAGCCAGGGCGTGAGCATTGTCGATTGCCGATTGCTGATTGCCGATCGCTCTGTGTCAGAAGCCCGACCGTGAGGAGGGCGACTTCGCGTGAAGGACTCTCTGACTCTTTGGCGCTATTC
>JBKPPE010000207.1:0-6985 GCA_046733375.1 Acidobacteriota bacterium
GACGGCTGACGCCGCCGGATTGTCTCTGCGCAACGTCGACATCGTGGACGCAGAAAACAGCGTAGCCGCTGCACAAAAAGCCGTGGCGCTCGTGCGCGAAGGAAAAGCGGAAATCCTGATGAAAGGCAGCTTACATACGGACGAATTGATGGCTGCTGTGGTGTCGCGCGATGGGCTTCGAACCGGACGCCGCATCAGTCATGCATTTGTGATGGACGTGCCGACATATCACAAGGTGCTGATCGTCACGGACGCCGCCATCAACATCGCCCCGACGCTCGAAGACAAGGTCGATATCTGCCAAAACGCGATCGATCTGGCAATTTCCCTCGGATGCGCAAAGCCGAAAGTCGCTATTCTCGCTGCGGTGGAGACGATCAATTCAAAGATGCAGGCGACGCTGGACGCAGCAGCGCTCTGCAAAATGGCTGAACGCGGCCAAATCAAGGGCGGAGTGCTCGATGGACCGCTGGCGTTCGATAACGCCATCAGCAGCGATGCGGCGCGGACGAAAGGAATCAAGTCTGACGTCGCCGGCGATCCGGACATTCTGCTGGCTCCGGATTTGGAAGCGGGAAACATTCTGGCAAAGCAGTTGAGCTTTCTTGCAAATGCTGACAGCGCCGGCATCGTTCTGGGCGCGCGGGTGCCCGTGATCCTGACGAGCCGCGCCGACAGCGTGCGTTCGCGCATTGCCAGTTGCGCCGTTGCAAAACTGGTTGCGTACACGAGACGAGCGAAAGGAAATTAGCCGCGGATAAACGCGGATGGACGCGGATCAAAACAATATGAAATCCCATCGTTCCGTTTCTGTATTTCTTTATCCGCGTCTATCCGCGTTTATCCGCGGCTAATGCTTTGGAGAGTAAACAGGAGAATCAATTCAGTGGACGACTACGCATTGGTACTTAACGCAGGCTCGTCGAGCTTGAAGTTCTGCGTCTTCCAACGCCCCGACGGGCAAAGGTGGCGCTTGGAATCACGCGGCCAGGTCGAGGGCATCGGCACATCGCCCCGATTATCCGCGGCGGACACCCACGGTCGTAAGCTCGCTGACGAAAAATTGGCGGCTTGGGTGCAAAGCGGACGCGATGCGATCGATGTCCTCGCACTCTGGTTGCGATCGAATTACGGCGGCGCAAAGGTCGTCGGCGTTGGTCATCGCGTTGTGCATGGCGGCGCGAAATTCACGCGTCCCGTGATTGTCACCAAAGAAGTGCTGGCGGAGTTGCAGGAACTGGTTCCGCTGGCGCCGTTGCATCAGCCGTACAACCTCGCGGCGATCGAAGCAGTCTTTGATCGTCTGCCTTATGTTCCGCAAGTTGCGTGCTTTGACACGAGTTTCCACCGCACGCATGCGGCAGTCGCCGATCTAATTCCGTTGCCTCACGAACTGACAAATCAAGGCGTGCGGCGTTATGGCTTTCATGGACTCTCGTATGAATTCATCGCGAGCGTCCTGCACGACATCCTGCCGGAGATCGCGAAAAAGAAAATCATCGTGGCGCATCTCGGTAGCGGCGCCAGTCTCTGCGCTTTGAATAACGGCCAGAGCGTGGACACCACGATGGGCTTCACTGCCGTGGACGGATTATGCATGGGCACGCGGCCCGGCAGTCTAGACGCCGGCGTGGTGCTGCATCTATTTCAAAACCGCGGACTGTCTCCGAAGGAAGTCGAGACTATTCTTTACAAGCAGTCCGGTTTGCTCGGCATCTCCGGAATCAGCAACGACATGCGCGATCTGCTCGGCCGGGAAGAGCCGGAAGCCAAACTCGCGGTTGACTACTTCATTTATCGCGCGGCGAAAGAAATAGGTGCGTTGACCGCAGTGCTGGGCGGCGTCGATGCACTCGTGTTCACTGCGGGCATCGGCGAGAACTCACCAGAAATTCGTCGCCGCATCTGCGAAGCATCGGCGTGGCTCGGCATACAACTCGACGAACAAAAAAATACAAAGAAAGCAACGCGCATCTCGACGACGGCAAGCAAAGTTTCGGTTTGGGTCATTCCCACAAACGAAGAGCTGATGATTGCGCGGCACACGGGTGAACTGCTTGGATTGCGAGCGAAGACTGCGCAATACGCAGCGTAAGGAGAAAATATGGCGACGGCAAAGGCAGCGCTCCCGCGTACTAATGACATTCCAGCATGGCAAGGATTCACCGGCGGACTTTGGCAGAAAGAGATCAACGTCCGCGATTTCATCCAGCAGAACTACACGCCTTATGAAGGCGACGAGTCGTTCCTTGCTGGGCCGACTGATCGAACGCTAAAGATCTGGGAGCACCTGAACAAGCTTTTTGTGGAAGAACGCAAGAAAGGGGTGCTGGACATCTCGCAGATTCCCAGCTCGATTACGTCTCATGCTCCCGGCTACATCGATCGCGAACACGAAGTGATTGTCGGTCTGCAAACTGAGGCGCCACTAAAAAGGGCGATTATGCCGCAGGGCGGATTTCGCATGGTGTTGAGTGCGTTGAAGACCTACGGCTATGAACCCGATCCACACATCGTTGAAGTCTTCACGAAGTATCGAAAGACACACAACGAGGGGGTCTTTGATGCTTACACACCTGACGTCCGTCGCTGTCGCAGCTCGCACATTCTCACCGGTCTGCCCGACGCCTACGGCCGCGGGCGAATCATCGGCGATTACCGTCGCGTCGCGCTCTATGGAGTCAATCGCCTAATCGAAGAAAAGCAGAAAGAGAAGACCACGCTCGACTCACAGATGTCGACCGAGGCGATCATTCGCGATCGCGAAGAGCTAAGCGAGCAGATTCGCGCACTCAAAGAGCTTTCGCAGATGGGCGCGACGTACGGCTTCGACCTCTCGGGTCCCGCAACCACCGCGCACGAAGCTGTGCAGTGGCTCTATCTCGCTTATCTGGGTGCAGTGAAAGAAGGCAACGGCGCGGCGATGTCGCTCGGCCGCACTTCAACCTTTCTTGATATCTACTTCGAGCGCGATCTCGCGACGGGGAATCTTACCGAAGAGCAAGCGCAGGAGATCATCGATGATTTCGTGATCAAGCTGCGCATCGTGCGCTTTTTGCGCACGCCTGAATACGACTCGTTGTTCGCCGGCGATCCAACGTGGGTCACGGAATCGATTGGCGGCATGGGTGATGACGGACGCACGCTCGTAACGAAGACGAGCTTTCGCTATCTCCAGACGCTCGCGAATCTTGGGCCGGCGCCGGAACCGAATTTAACCATTTGGTACTCACCGCGTCTGCCCGACGGTTTTCGTTCGTTTGCCGCCAAGGTCGCTATCGACACCAGCTCAATTCAATTCGAGAATGACGAGATTATGCGCCGCGAATGGGGCGACGACGGCGCGGTCGCCTGCTGTGTTTCGCCAATGTTAGTGGGAAAGCAGATGCAGTTCTTTGGCGCGCGCGCGAACCTCGCCAAATGTCTGCTCTACGCAATCAACGGCGGTCGCGATGAAATTAGCGGCGAACAGATTGCGCCGGCGTTTGGGGCCGTCGAAGGTGAGTATCTCGACTTCGACGATGTGCTCGAAAGATTTGAGCGAATGATGGGTTGGCTCGCGCGCGTGTATGTGAATGCGATGAATACGATTCACTACATGCACGACAAGTACGCGTACGAGCGGCTCGAGATGGCGCTGCACGATTACGCCCCGCTGCGCACGATGGCTTTTGGGATGGCCGGAATGTCCGTTGTTGCCGACAGCTTGTCTGCCATCAAATACGCGAAAGTTAAGGTCATTCGAAATGAGACCGGGCTCGTCACCGATTACGAAGTTGAAGGTGAGTTTCCAAAATTTGGCAACAATGATAACCGTGTCGATCACCTGGCGTCGTGGCTGGTGACGACGTTCATGAGCAAGTTGCGGCAGTACCCAACTTATCGCAACGCGCTGCACACCCAATCGATTCTCACGATTACGTCGAACGTGGTCTACGGAAAGGCGACAGGCAATACGCCGGACGGCCGTCGCCAGGGTGAACCGTTCGCGCCGGGCGCCAACCCAATGCATGGCCGCGATTCGCACGGAATTCATGCGTCGGGCGCCTCGGTCGCGAAGATTCCCTATCGCGATGCCGCCGACGGAATATCCTTGACGACGTCATTAATTCCGGAAGGGCTCGGTCGAGTTCCCGCGGATCGCATTACGAACCTGCGCAGTATGCTCGACGCATTCTTTGGCGTTACTGGTTTTCACATGAACGTCAACGTACTGAATCGAGAGATGCTCGTCGACGCCATGGATCACCCTGACAAGTATCCAAACCTCACGATTCGAGTCTCAGGTTATGCGGTGAATTTCGTCCGTCTCACACGCGAACAGCAGATGGATGTCATTAGCCGCACATTCCACGGGAACTGAAAGTGGTGTCCAATGATTGCAGCAAAGTCTCTCCAGCAGCCGAACCTTCAGGCAAACAGCCCCTACGAACTTCGTTTGGATCAATGTCGCGGTGTCTCGGAATCTGCGGTGCGCGAAGCGTTGCGAACCGGCGATATGGGTTTTCTTCATTCCTTCACTACCGGCTCAACGGTCGATGGGCCCGGCGTGCGCGTAGTCGGATGGACGGCCGGCTGTCAGTGGCGATGCTTGTACTGTCACAACCCTGACACGTGGAACATGATGAATGGAATTCCGGTGCGGCTCGATCGCGCCGTCGAAGAACTGCGGAAGTATCGGCAAGGACTAAAGACGATGAACGGGGGTTTCACGCTGAGCGGCGGCGAACCGCTGATGCAGGATCGCTTTGCCGTCAAACTCCTACGGGCTTGTAAAACTATGGGCATCCACACCGCAATCGAAACCAACGGCTATCTTGGTTCGCGTCTCGGCGATGAAGAGTTGGAAACGATCGATCTTGTTCTACTTGGAATCAAGATGTGGAACTCGGAGAAGCATCGACACTTAACCGGTAAGAACATCGCCAACACACTCGAGTTGGCGCGTCGTCTCGCCGCGCGTAAGACGCCGATTTGGGTCCGGTTTGTGCTGGTGCCGGGTCTGACCGATGACCCGGCGGATATCGCGCAAATCGCGAACTTCGCTGCGGGCCTGGGAAACGTGGAGCGCGTGGAGGTGTTGCCGTTCCATCAACTGGGACGATTCAAATGGCAACGACTCGGACTTGATTACACGCTGACCGATGTTAAGCCGCCGTCGGCGGATTTGATCGATTGGGCATGCGACGTCTTTCGCGCGGAAGGCTTGCAGGCATTCTGATCCCCGACCAATGAAACGGTGAAGCTACCTTGGTTAAGACCTTCTACAGTTACTGCGCTTCAAGTTTCGATACGCGCGAGCGTGGCGGCAGCTTTGGCGTTATTTGTCGCGCGCCAACTGAATCTCCAGTTTCCTGTTTACGCGCTGATCGCGGCAATCATCGTAACGGATCTTTCTCCGGCAACAACGAGGCGGCTGGCGTTTCACCGTCTGCTCGGAACATTTTTGGGGGCGACGCTTGGCGCCGCGATTAGTGTCGCCGCGCCGACCTCACAAACGGCGTCGCCAACTGTGGCGCTCGCCGTCGTCGGCACGATGCTTATCAGCCACCTGATAGGTATTCCCGGTGCGGCCAGACTAGCCGGATATGTCTGTGCGATAGTGCTGGTGAACTTCAATGATCATCCCTGGACTTACGCAGCATATCGGTGCGTCGAGACGGTGCTCGGGATTGCGACGGCCGTAACCGTGAGCTTCATACCGAAGCTAATCAAAGTCGACGAACCTTCTGAGTTGGCGACTAACCGTGTTGAGAGCCGAAAGTGAGGGCGACCTGCTATGAGTCAAACCGTGCATGATCTTCCGTTGCCGGCGAGTTCTCCGCTAAGCACATTCTTCCGTACACCCATTAACTGGCTGCTCATTTTTGTTCCCATCACCTTGGTGCTCGAGCGGTTTGATGGCGCACCTGCGCCGCTTGTCTTCTTCTCCGCAGGCATCGCAATCGTCCCGATCGCCGCGCTGATTGTGCGCGCTACTGAGCAATTGGCCACGCGCACTGGTGACGCTATCGGGGGACTATTGAACGCGACGTTCGGCAATGCGCCGGAACTAATCATTTCCCTGGTGGCATTGCGCGCCGGATATCTCGATATGGTGCGGGCATCTTTGGTCGGTGCGATCCTCGCGAATTTATTGTTGGCCCTGGGCGTCGCGTTTCTCACCGGAGGTCTTCGCTTTCACGATCAAAAATTCAATCCAACCGCGGCGCGCGCTTACAGCACGATGATGTTTCTTGCGGCCATTAGCATGACCGTCCCGAGCGCGTTCAGTCGCGTGTTTGCGCCGCAGGGCGTTGTTCGCGAAGAAAAACTTCTCAACATTGGAATCGCCTGTCTGCTGCTAGTCGCGTATGCGCTTTACATTCTCTTCTCGTTGAAGACGCACTCCACCGCCTTCGCCAGCGTCGAAGTCGGTGATGCCGGGCATCACGAAGAGCAATGGAGTGTCGCGCGCGCGGTCGGCAGCCTTGTACTAGCATCCGTGCTCGCCGCATGGATGAGCGAAAAGTTGGTGGGCGCCGCGGAAGCAACGGGACACGCGCTCGGTATGTCGCAGGTGTTCATCGGCATCGTCTTTGTCGCAATAGTCGGCGGCGCTGCCGAGAGCGGCTCGGCGATCGCGATGGCGCGAAAAAACAAAATGGACTTGAGTTTAGGTATTGCTCTCGGCAGTTGCATTCAAATCGCGTTGTTCGTCGCGCCGCTGTTAGTGCTTTTGAGTTACTTCATCGCACCGCAACCTCTGTCACTCTCGTTCGGGCGCGCCGAGATCGGCTCACTCTTTATGGCCGTGATAATTGGGGCAATGGTGTCGGCGGACGGTCAATCCAATTGGTACAAGGGAGTTCAGCTGATCACGGTTTACGCGATCATTGCGCTAATGTTTTATCTGATACCGGAAATTACAGGTTGAGATGTTACAGAACCGCGAACGGTAGTGAGCGGAAAAGGAACTCAACTGCGTTAGACTTGAGTCCTTATC
>JBKPPE010000208.1:0-3224 GCA_046733375.1 Acidobacteriota bacterium
GCATAACCCTCATTGCTCCAGCCCTTTATTAGTTCGGAGAGTTGTTCGCGACTGGGGACTTCGCCCGGGGCAAGTTTACCAATCGCTCTGATCGCTTTGCGGAGCCGGCGACGCAGCAGGACCTGCTTTACTGGCCGCTTGATCGATTTGGGGACCCAATTCTTAACGTTGACACTCATGTTGACGACCGGACCGACGCTCTCTTACCAAACAGGAGCAGGGAGGAATTCTTCACGTCAGATAAAGCCTGGCGCCCTGCGGGTATGATCGCAAGTGTTAGAAACGTAGTAACCGCGATAATGACCGCGCAGGCTAAAATAATCCACAGGCCACTACTAACATTACTCCACCTTCGAAATGCGAGCGCAACCAGCAGCGCAGTCAGTGAAGCTAAAACGAATGGCGCTATCGTTTTGTAGAAGTCCCTGGTTCGCACCGGACCGCTACGGCCGACGAACCAATATAACAATGGGTCAACTATGCAAACTCGCATAAAGGCGTAGGACGATGCGACTCCGACTGCACCCCACGGTAAGCCGGCGACAATCGAGCCCATGATAAGAGGCCCGCTAATCAGCCCCCATTGCAACATGTGATTCGTTCTTCCCTGACTAATAAGTAACCAGCCAGTTGTGTTGGCAATTGGTTGAAACAGACCTGTTATTCCGAGTAGCACAAATATTTTGGTCGTGTCGGTCCACTGCGGACCTAGCACAATCCGAACGATCCAATCGGATGTCGCAATCATCAGGACTACGCAAGGCATCGTCAGGAGCGCGATCTTTTCCAGCATGCGCAAATACGCTTTTCGATAGCCCTCAGGAGAATCGTTAAGCCGGCTTAACGACGGCACCGCTACCGAACTTATGGGCTCATTTATCTGATCGATGGGCAAGCCCATTAACTGGTAGGCCCGAGTGTAAAATCCGAGCTGCTGGGCACCCCAAACTCGCCCGATTAAGAGATTGTCAAGGTTGCGCGAGAAGTAGTTGATGGTGGTGAATCCCGTAAGATGGCTGCCGAATCGAATCATCGAACGCACGCCAGTATTTCTTTTCGGCAATCCCGGAAGCCAACGACAAAGAGCTACCGTGAGAAGCGTGGTTGTCGTGGCGACGGCAAGCTGACTGGCAACGAGTGCCCAGTAACTAAAACCACGCCACGCCAGAATGATGCCGACAACGTAGCCCATGGCCATGGACGTCAGACTGATCGAGGCCAGCGCAAAATACCGCATCTGCCTTCTCAGCAGAGCTTCGTGCTGGACCGCCAGGCCACTGATGAGAAATCCTGCCGCAGTCACAATAGTTATTAAGGTCAATCGCGACTCGCCATAAAACCATGCGACCAGCGGAGCGATTGCCGCGGTAAGGAGAGTAATGCCGAGACTCAATAAGATGTTGACCCAAAAGAGCGTACTTATCTGTGCTGAGTTGATTTCGTCCTTCTGTATCGTGGCAGTAGAGAGACCCAGATCTTTGTACATCGAGACGAATCCCGTGACGAAAGCAACCATCCCAACCAAGCCATAATCAGCGGGCGTCAACAGACGAGCCATCACTGAAGTGGCGCCGAGGGTGATGACGAATTTAAGTCCCTGCGAGAGAACTGCCACGGCTCCGCCCCGGGCGGTTCGACCACCGAGATTGATTCTTAAACCGTCGGTACGAAAGAATTGGTCTGCTTGAGTGGTGGTGACTTTCGTTATCGACATCTAGTAAGTTTTGAATTTGTCTCAAATAGCGGAGGTTGGTAAGCAGCATTAATTGCTTCTGATCTGATAAATACGTTGCAGGGCTCTTGGCGCGATCCGTAAGCAAATAAGAACCATTTGCAGTTTCTTGCTGGGCCAGTGTCTGTTCGCTTTCGTAAATGATTCGGCTGCCTTCGTGAAGTCACCGGTGGCCAGTTCTTGCTTACCCCTCAATACTTCAACCGTGGCTTGCAGATAAGTGATCGCACCGCGAAACTTCTCCAACTCCTGTTGAAGTTGCGGCGGGTTGGGGGAGTCGTCGTTGATAACGATCGCCTCGAGGTCAATGAACGTTTGTGCGAACACGGACTCCAGTGTCTCGCGGACGAACCGTGCGACTTTGTAAGCGGGAATTATCACGCTTACCGTCGGATTCGCCTCAGTCAAACCGGTTTGATTGATTGGTGAAGATAACATTTGACGAATACTTCAAATGCTGCCGGGAAGTGAGTTGTTCAGAGGTGCGTCTGATTCCACCGCAGAATCATAGATGCGCCGGAGGCAAACTGCGTAAGCAACCAGGTAATAGATGTACCACAGGTAGGCGACTGACGCGAAAAAGCTTGCGACCATGTAACCAACCAGACTTGCTTGCAACGCTATCGAGGCATAATAGAAGCGGCGCGCAGATCGAACCTGATAGGTCTCCCTCTCGACCCGGCGCAGACCTTTAAACGGTGCCACGATAAATAGAACGTAGAATAACGCGCCTGCGATGCCCATCTCAGAGCCGACCTGGGTGTACGCGTTATGACTGGCCTTGTTTAAATTTGACAACAGGATGTAATTGCCTATTCCGACTCCCAGCACCGGGTGCCTCACTGCGACATAAAGCGACCTTTTGAAATCGTCGTAGCGCGCCGTCGCCGATTCGTCGCCCGTGGTGGAGACACGGGTCTTGTACCCGGCCGGAGCAAAGAGCATAAACAGCACAACGATTACGACCGCGACCGGCGCGATTAACCAACGGCTGTTGCGCATCAACCTCCACAACAGCACCCCACTGGCCGCCATGAGGGCGAGAAATCCGCCGCGTGAAAACGTGACGTAAATTCCAGCCATGATCAGCAGGGTAGTGGCGAAGAAGAGCAGCTTTCCCACTAGATTACGTGAAGCGAATGACAGAGCCAGTGCTATAGGAAACATCGTGACGAGATGCAGCGCCAGGTCGTTTGGATTATCAAATAAGCCGCCAATCGCTCCTTTGATGCGTATGCCCTGGAGTCCGAGTATACCGAGACGGTAGTCGTTCACGGCGCCAACGCTCAGAATAACCGACGCAATGAGCACTAGAAGCCACAGTCCCTTGAGTCGTTTCTCCGTGCGGACGACGTTGATCATCACGATGAATATCAAAATAACTTTAAGAAACTCGATGAAACTGTTCCAGGCTCTGAGTGGCTCAAGCGCGAGCGGAATGGACAGAATGGTGGTTAGTGTCAACAAGAGAACGAGATTTACTTCTCTGGGA
>JBKPPE010000209.1:0-3718 GCA_046733375.1 Acidobacteriota bacterium
CGGTACGAGCGAGTTCAGTCTTGGTGGACCGAGCGGTCCGGAACTGATCACGGGCGAATTCGTCACCGAGAACTATTTTGACGTGCTGAAAGTTGGGGCTCTAAAAGGGCGCATGTTCGTCAAGGAGGAAGGACAATCGCCGGTGCCGGTGGTTGTCTTGAGCGAACACCTCTGGCGCACACGCTTCGATTCGGACCCAAATGTAGTCGGCCGGCAGATTCCTCTAAACGGTCTCAGTTTCACGGTCGTCGGCGTCGCGCCTAAAAATTTCATCGGCACGGAAGTCGGTCTTAACCGCGAGCTTTGGGTGCCGCTCCAAATGCAGCCGGTGCTGAACCCGCCAGAGGCCGCGAGAGCCGCAGACCCAGCGTCGAGCAGATTCCAGTCGCGTGATAGTCATTGGCTGGCGGTTTTTGCGCGGGTGAAGCCTGGCGTCTCGCGTGAGCAGGCAGGGACCGAGTTGAACAATGTCGCGCGACATGTGGCCGAAACGTACACCGGCAAAGTCACGCCGGAAACGTTGCGCAGCGTTCAGCTCTTGCGCATGAGCGGTGGGATGGATCCGCGCGATCAAGAAGAGGCCGCACCGCTGGCAGGAATTGTGATGGTCGTGGTTGCGCTCGTGCTTTTGATCGCGTGTGCAAATATCGCCAGCCTGCTCCTGGCTCGCGCGGCGATCCGCCGGCGTGAAACTGCGATTCGGCAGGCTCTCGGAGCAACTCGGCTGCGCCTGGTCCGTCAGTGGCTGACCGAGAGCATTCTGCTGGGTGTGGCGGGCGGCGCCGTCGGCCTGTTGCTGGCGCTCTGGGCGAATCAATTACTGATCTCCTATCTGCAAACTACGCCGCTCGCTTCGCTCGAGCTCGGATTGGACTGGCGCGTCCTCGCCTTCACATTACTCGTTTCAGTCATTACCGGCATCGTGTTCGGACTCGCGCCGGCGCTCCAGGCTTCGCGGCTGGACATCGTTGTGGCGCTTAAGAGCGAAGACGCGCAGCGCGCCGGTTCTCGGCGTTCGCGCTTGCGGGCCGCGTTCGTGACGGCACAGATGGCACTGTCGGTAGTTCTGCTGGTGGGCGCCGCTCTCTTTATCCGTTCGCTGCAACGCGCGAACGCCATCGACCCCGGATTCCGTGTCGACCGCGCCCTCACTGTGCCAATCAACCTGGGCTTGTTGCGCTACCGGGAATCGGAAGGCGAAAACTTCTATCGCAATTTGCTCGCCCGCGTTCAGGCCCAGCCAGGCGTCGAGAGCGCGAGCGTGGTGAGGTTTGCGCAACTCGGGTTTTCATACGCGCAGTTCACGGTTTTCTCGGAAGGTCGCGGCGATAAAAACATGGACGAGGGCTTTAGCACCGGATTCAACGTCGTAGGCCCAAACTATTTCAAAACGATGGGAACCGTTCTTTTGCGCGGGCGCGATTTTACCGAAGCCGATCGAAAGGGTGCGCCGGGCGTCGTGATAATCAACGAGACGTTGGCTGCCAACCTTTGGCCGAATGAAGACGCTCTGGGTAAGCGCGTCAGCGTGCATGGCCCCGAAGGACCGTTTCTTGAAGTCGTCGGTGTTGCCCGTGACGGCAAGTACCGCTCGCTCGGCGAGACACCTCATCCATACATCTATCAGCCGGTGCTTCAGTCTTACGATCCGAAAATGACCCTCGTGGTTCGCACCACGGGCGAGCCGCAATCTGTCGTTGCGTCAGTGCGTGAACAGATCCGCGCGCTCGATTCGAACCTTCCGGTCACAAACGTAAAGTCGCTGCGCGACCAACTGGATCTGTCGCTATTCCCTTCGCGCGTGGCGGCATGGACGCTGGGCGGCTTTGGTGTGCTGGCGCTGCTGCTGGCCGCTATCGGAATCTACGGAATCGTTTCGTATTCCGTCGCGCAGCGCACCCGGGAGATCGGTGTGCGCAGGGCGCTGGGAGCAAAGGAAAGTGATGTGTTGAGCCTTGTGCTTGGCGAAGGGTTCTTCGTCATCGCGCTCGGTCTGGGATTGGGGCTACTGCTCGCGTTCGCTGCGACGCGGGTAATTGCCGGCTTTCTGTATGGGGTCGCGCCAACTGACCCACTGACGTTTGTGGGCGTGCCGCTGTTGTTGGGTTTGATGGCGTTTGTCGCTTGCTATATTCCCGCGCGGCGCGCGACCAAAGTCGATCCGATAGTAGCGCTGCGATACGAATAGGAGACTTTCATGCACACGTTGATTCAGGATTTGCGTTATGGCACGCGCATATTGCTGAAGCGGCCTGGGTTTACTTTGGTCGCGATCATCACACTGGCGCTCGGGATCGGTGCGAACACGGCAATTTTTAGTTTGATTAATGCAGTGCTGATTCGCCCGTTGCCGTTTCGTGACCCCGACCGTTTGGTTTGGACTTGGGGGAACATTCGTAATGGCGGCAACCGCGCCAGTGTTTCACCTCTCGATTACCTTGATTACCGTAATCAGAACCAGAGCTTCGAAGAGTTCGCCGCGATGCTTTCGTTCCCAGCGTCAGCCAATCTCACCGGCACCGGCGAGCCGCAACGTCTATCGGCCGCAGCCGTGACCGGGAATTTCTTTCAGGCGCTCGGGGTCCAGCCTGCGATGGGCCGTCCCTTCCTGCTCGAAAACGAAAAGCCCGGAAACGATCAGGTTGCGATCCTGAGTTATCCGCTTTGGCAAAGCCGTTTCGGCGGAGACACGGAAATCATCAACAAGAGAATTACGCTGGATGACAAAAGCTTCCAGGTGATCGGAGTGATGCCTCGTGACTTCGAGTTTCCTGCGCGGACAGAAATCTGGTTGCCACTCAACTTTGACGGGTCGCCGGGCATGAAACAGCGCAAAGCGCACTTCTTAAGACCGATCGGGCGCCTCAAGGCCGGAGTCTCGCTGGCACAGGCGCAGGCAGACACGGACACAGTTGCGCGCCGTTTGGAAGCTGCTTATCCAGACACCAATACGGGCTGGAACCTTCGCCTGGTTTCGCTGAGGGAACAGATTGTCGGCAACATCAGGCCCACTCTCTACATACTGTTGGGGGCGGTGGGATTGGTGCTGTTGATTGCGTGCGCAAACGTGGCGAACCTTTCGATGGCTCACGCTTCAGCGCGAAGTAAAGAAATCGCGCTGCGCACCGCGCTCGGCGCCAAGCGTTTCCGTATCGCGCGCCAAATGATTACCGAAAGCATCATGCTTGCCCTCCTTGGCGGAGTCCTGGGAACCCTTCTGGCATTTTGGGGAGTGCAAGGGCTGGTCGCGTTAAGTGGCGCCAACATTCCCACTACTGCAAACGTAAAAATTGATTTGACCGTGCTGGCATTTACCCTGGTGACTTCTGTGGTTACGGGATTGCTGTTTGGGATGGCTCCTGCTCTGCGCACATCGAAATTGAATCTCAGCGAAACACTGAAAGAGGGCGGCCGCAGCACTAGCGAAAGCGCTCGACGAAATCGCACCCGCAGTCTGCTGGTCATTTTTGAGAGCGCAGTCGCCGTAATGTTGCTCGTAGGGGCGGGCTTGCTGATTAGAAGCTTGATCCGTCTGCAAAACACGAACCCCGGTTTTGACTCGAGTAACGTGCTGACGATGCGGATCGATCTGCCGCGGAAGAAGTACGAGTCGCGCGAAGCCTTATCGAATTTGTGGGAACAGTTCCAAAGCCGTGTGCGTGCGTTGCCAGGCGTCGAGAGTGTTGGTCTGGTCAGCGAACTGCCGTTGAGCGGTCAA
>JBKPPE010000210.1:0-4502 GCA_046733375.1 Acidobacteriota bacterium
CCGGTGTGGCGGCCGTGAAGCGTTTGTTCGACGAGTTTGGCGAGCGCTTCAAGGATCGTCCTGGCGGCTACACCAGAATTATTAAGCTCGGCCGGCGTGCCGGTGATGGCGCCGAACTCGCAATCATCGAATTGTTGGGCAATCCGCGCGAAACGGCCGCCGAAGAAGCAGCCAAGAAGCGCACCAAAGGTGGCTCAAAAAAGAAGGGCGCTGAATCAAAATCGGAAACCACGGACGAGTCTGACAGCGAAGAGTAAGACCGTTCAGCATGACAAAGCTCCGCCTGGCCTTTTGCGCATCGCGGGGCTTTTGCTTTAATAGGACTTGTTTGCGCACTGACACCCGCTGGTGACCTAGCGGAAGCCAACACACCCTGGAGGTTTTTATGTCGGCCGGAGTCAAACGAGCGATGAACAATCAAGAATCCCAACCACCTGCTGCCGAACAATCGAACGAGCCACGACCGGAACGTGGTCATCGTGATCGAGATCGCGGTCGTCGCCGGCATCGTCCCCTGCCGAAGCATCTTGAGGCCTCGATCAACATGGACGAGCTGCGGGAATTGATTGGGTTGATTACCGACAATGCGCTCACCGATTTTGAACTCGAGCGCGAAGGATTTCATGTAAAGGTTGGCCGAAATCTGTATTCGAATCAGCCGCCGGTCGCCCCCGGGTTGCCGCCTGAACCTCATGCGATTCCGGCAACAACGCAAAGCGCGGTAAAAAGCGTTCCGCACACGACTCCGCCACATCCCGGAGCGCAAGCTGAAGAAGCCGCTTCTGAAGATCAGGGTCTGCACCGCATCACCTCGCCCATCGTCGGCACGTTCTATCGAGCTCCTTCCCCGAATGCAGAGAATTTTGTGCGCATCGGCAGCCATGTCGAAGCCGACACCGTTGTCTGCATCATCGAAGCCATGAAGCTGATGAACGAAATTCAGGCTGAGACGTCGGGCGAAGTCGTCAAAATCTATGTTGAGAACGGCCAAGCCGTCGAGTTTGGCCAGCCACTTTTCGGAATCAAGCAAGGTTAACATTTGCGATTTTTGATTTCCGATTGCCGATTGAACCAGGCGCTTATGGCTACACGCCAATCGCAAATTGGCAATCGCAAATCGGAAATGTTATGAACGGACAACGTCGCTTTCGAAAAATCCTGGTCGCTAATCGCGGCGAGATTGCCTGTCGCATCATCTGGACGTGTAAAGAGATGGGCATCGGCACGGTCGCGGTGCACAGCGACGTCGATCGCGACTCTCTGCACGTGCGGTTTGCGGATGAGTCCGTCTGCATTGGCCCTGCGCCGTCTGCGCAAAGCTATCTGAACATTCCGGCCATTATCAGCGCGGCGGAGATTTTCAACGTCGACGCGATCCATCCCGGCTACGGTTTCCTCGCTGAGTCAGCTTACTTCGCCGAGATCTGCGAGGCCTGCAACATCAAATTCATTGGGCCGCGGCCGCACATCATTCAGTTGATGGGCGAAAAGGTCGCCGCGCGAAATGCGATGAAAGCCGCCGGCGTCCCGATTTTACCCGGCAGCGAAGGCGCGATTGAATCGCCCGAAGAAGCTGCGAAGCTCGCCAAAGAGATTGGCTATCCCGTGATCGTCAAAGCGTCAGGTGGGGGCGGCGGTCGCGGTATGCGCATTGTTTATTCCGAAGGCGAACTTGCGCATGCGCTTGAAACTGCATCGACTGAAGCGGCCGCGGCGTTCAAGAACGGTGACGTATACATCGAGCGCTACGTTGAACGACCGCGTCACATCGAAATTCAGGTGCTCGCGGACGAGTATGGCGACTGTGTCTATCTTGGCGAGCGTGAGTGTTCGATTCAGCGCCGCCATCAGAAACTTCTCGAAGAAGCGCCGGCGCCGATGATGACTCCTGAATTGCGTCAGCAGATGGGAGACACGGCAGTGGCCGCCTGCAAGTCAATCGGTTATTCCAGCGCCGGTACGTTTGAGTTTTTACTCGATGAAGACGGCCGCTTCTATTTCATGGAAATGAACACGCGCATCCAGGTCGAGCATCCGGTGACGGAGATGATTACGCTCACCGACATTGTGCGCAACCAGATTCGCATCGCCGAAGGAGATCCGCTGGGCTTCTCACAGGACGATGTGCTGATGGTTGGTCACGCTATTGAATGCCGCATTAACGCTGAAAACCCCGAGACCTTTACTCCATCTCCGGGCAAGATTACGACATTCAATCTACCGGGCGGACCGGGCGTGCGCGTCGATACTTACGTTTATCCCGAATACCGCGTGCCGCCATTCTACGATTCGCTGATCGCCAAGGTTATTGTGCACGCGCGCACCCGCGAGTTGGCGATTGCGCGCATGCGCCGGGCGCTGGAAGCTATGGTTATCGAGGGCATCAAAACCACTATTCCGCTGCACCTAAAAATCATGAATGACCCAAATTTTCAGTCCGGAAATATCTCAACCCGGTTTTTGGATGACTTTCTAATGACGAACGGTAATCGCAGCAACTCCAGGGCTTCTGCGGCTTTGACTGAGGCCGCGGCGTGACTTTATAATAATCGACTTTTCAGTGGCGCATATCGCTGTCTGAGAGGGTGAGGAAAGAAAATGTCGATCGCAATTATCAGAACCGGTGGCAAGCAGTTTACGGTCGAGCCGGGTTCCACTCTGCGCGTGCCGTCACTTACAGATGAGGTCGGCGCCTCTGTCGATCTCGAAGTGCTGGCCGTTGGCGAGGGCAAAGAAACGAAAGTGGGCTCGCCGCTGGTTGAGGGCGCAAAGGTGACCGCGACTGTGGTAGATCACGGCCGGGCACCAAAGATTGTTGTGTTCAAAAAGAAGCGGCGCAAGCAATACAAGCGGACCAAGGGTCACCGGCAGGGATACACGACGTTAAAGATAGATTCGATTGGTTAGGAGGCGATTTGGATTTTTGATTTTAGATTTTGATTGAAGTCCTGATGGCTTCTCGCAAATCGCAAATCGGCAATCGCGAATCGAAAATTGAAAGATGGCTCATAAAAAGGGCGTAGGTTCATCCAGAAACGGGCGCGACTCAAATTCGCAGCGGCTTGGCCTGAAGAAGTTCGGCGGCGAGCGGGTACTCGGCGGAAATATTCTCGCGCGCCAGCGCGGCACGAAGTGGAAGCCGGGCCAAAACGTCGGCCGTGGCAAAGACGATACTTTGTTTGCCTTGATTGACGGCTTCGTGAAATTTGAAGATAAGGGGCGCTCTGGAAAATTCATCAGCGTCTACCCAGCGCAGTAGTCGGGATTTAAGAGAAGAATTGTTCAATCGAACCAATTGAATGCGCCGCTCGCCGACCCTCAGGTACGCCGGGCGCGCATTTTGTTTTTGAGGAGCGCGCGCATCCGTGCGTGCGGTCCACCGGGTCCATAACGGTTAATGCGGGCAGGATGCCCGCGACCCGCCGACAAGATGTCGGCGCTCCGATGATGTTCATCGACAGAGCAAAGATTCGCGTCCAGGGTGGTAACGGCGGCAACGGCGTGACCGCGTTTCGTCGCGAGAAATTCGTGCCCCGCGGTGGACCATCCGGTGGCGACGGCGGGCGCGGGGGCGATGTGTGGATTCAGGCTGACGCGTCGCTGAATACGCTGCTGCACTTGAAGTACAACCCGTTGCACATCGCCGGTCGCGGCATGCATGGCGAAGGCAGCAACCGATCGGGCAAAGAAGGCGACGACGCGATCGTACGCGTGCCCGTCGGCACTCAAATCTTCGATCCGCACACGAAAGAGTTGCTGTGCGACCTCGAGCAGGATGGCGCCCGCTGGCTCGCGGCGCGCGGTGGACGTGGAGGATTTGGAAATGCGCACTTTGCCACGTCGACGAATCGCGCTCCGCGCTATCACCAGGAAGGAAGCGCGGGCGAAGAATTTGAATTTCAGCTTGAGCTGAAATTGCTCGCGGACGTTGGTCTCGTCGGGTTTCCGAATGCGGGCAAGTCCACATTTATTTCGACTGTTTCGGCCGCGCATCCGAAAATTGCGGATTATCCGTTTACCACGCTCGAGCCGCATCTGGGGGTAGTGGACCTGGGCGACTTTCGCACGTTTGTGATCGCCGACATTCCCGGATTGATCGAAGGCGCGCACGAAGGTCACGGTCTTGGCGATCGTTTTCTGCGGCACATCGAAAGAACGAAGTTGTTGCTACACCTCGTGGACGTTTCATCGGCGTCAGGTCGCGATGCGGTGAGCGATTACGAAGTGATTAATCGTGAGTTGGCTGCGTACGATCCGCATTTGGCGGAACGGATCCAGTTCGTAGTTGCGACGAAGATTGACGCACTCGATGAGCCTGAGCGACTTGAAAGACTGCGCGACCGAGCCGAGAGAGACGGACGTGCATTCTTTGCAGTTTCCGCGGTCGCGAAGAGGGGCGTTCGTGAGTTGCTGCAGGCGGTCGCGCACCAGCTCGATGAATTACGCGCGAACGTGAGTACTGCAACGACGGCGCACGAGAGCGAGTCGCTACTGGTTGGCAG
>JBKPPE010000211.1:0-4392 GCA_046733375.1 Acidobacteriota bacterium
GTTGAGACCTGCGGGTTGGTAAGTTGGAACGGGAAGCAGTTCACGAAAACAGTGCCGCCCGCTGGGTCAGGCTGCGCACGACACGGCCCGTTTCCTGCCACACGACCGGCGCCGGTGAAAGAAAAGTTGGGTAACGCGCCGCCGGCCAGATCGACTGTTAAATACGTCGGGTAAACATTGCGGGATTGGCTGACGACGGCTCCCAGAATCTGATCGTAGAAGATGCCATAGCCGCCGCGGAAAACCGTAGTGCGTTGCGACCCGAACCAATTCGGTGACCAGGCAAGTCCGACGCGGGGTGCGAAGTTGTTGTGGTCGGGATCGAATATGCGCGTGCGGTCGCCGATAAATGTACGCAGCCCTGGAATCAAAGCCAACGACGGGTCAGAAAAAGTATTCTCGATCTTGTGATCAGTTTCGCCGGGTGGGGTGTTGTATTCGTATCGCAACCCATAATAGACGGACAGATTGTCGCGGACCCGCCAAAAATCCTGTCCGTAAAAATTGTATTGGTAAAACCTGAGGTGAATTGCTGATTCACCGCCAACAGCGAGAGTTTGAGTGAATCCGCTCGCGCCTTCAACCGCGGCGAAGCTGACGGCCGGAATAAATCTGCCAGTGAACGCCAGATTTGAGAATTGATGAGTGGTGAAGTTGAAACTGCCACTCACTTGCGGTGCGCCGGTGAATGTGATCAGCGGTCGCGCATTCCGTGGCAGCAGACTGTTGAGTTCAGTCCGCCGGATGTCTGCGCCGAATAAAAAAGTATGTGCGCCCCGCCGGCCGCTAACTTCATCGGCCAATTGGTAGGTGTTGTTCACACGCTGTTGCGGAAAATTGAAAACGTCGACTCCCACCGGACTGAATCCGGCGATCTGCACTTGACCAATTGGACCGAGCGCGAATTCCGTTCGCGGCGCCGTGGGATCGGTTGAGTACGTTACTGGTCCAGTGTTCGGCAGAAAAGTAACAGCGGGCGGGGGCGACGTCGCGGGCAACGTTGTGTTCGTAAGCAGCGGGGCATTCAAAAGAAAATCGGTGTTCGGGAGAACATCGCTGTTGCGCTGAAAGTCGCGGTCACGCAACTGCTGGAAATTCAGGCGCGTGCGACCGTAAGAGAGTCTCAACTGATTCAAAAGCTGATGTCGTGCCGCGGGTGGATTCAATTCGCTGTTCGTCCAGAACGAAAAATTTTGTGCACGCACGCGTGCGCGAATCGCAGAGAACAGAGCGCCTCCGACCGCCGGAATATCTCGCCAGTCATCGGTGAAGTTGTAGCGCGCGTTGATCGCCTGGTGCCGGCCGCCGATTCGTTCCTGGTCTTCGAATCTGCCGGAAACTATCTTTCCTTGCGCGCTCGCCGGTAGGACTTGCGTGAAGGTGTTGGCGCCGTAAATGCCCCCCGGATTGTTCGCGAACGGATACAAGCTAAAAATGGCGTCGCCGCGGCCAGTGGTGGGGAATGAGATTACGGAGCTGGCGCCGACCGGACCTGGATTCTGAAAAATGCCGGTCGCCCCCGTGTTATTGAAACCACGCTGATCCACTGTGGGGACCGCGAAACTCTGTTCCTGCGTGGCGTTGATGACTTCACCTTCCAGCGAAAGGAAATAAAACATCCGCTCGGGAATCAAAGGTCCACCGATCACTGCACCGCCGTGGGCCAACGTGAAAGAATCCTTCCCACCGCTCTGATTCCGCAGGAGAATCCTTTGACCGCCGGCGACGCTCGTCACACCGTTCACCTGGCACGTGGGATTATTCGCGGGACAAAGTAACACCGGCTGATTGTTGCCGGCCGTCAACGGAGTAAGACCGTTGCCATTGGTCGTGTCGAAGAAGTTGCGCGCGTTCAATTGGCTCGAGTTGAAAAAGCCGTAGATTGTGCCGTGCGTTTCGTTTCCACCAGATTTCGAAACCGCGTTTACTTGCGCACCGATGTTGCGCCCAAATTGTGCAGGCGCTACCAGAGTAATCGCCTGATATTCCTTGACGGATTCGATCGGTTGCGGGATTAGCCCGACGAATCCCTGCCGGCGCACGCCGATGTCTTCATCGTTGTTGTCGGACCCGTCCACAGTGAAGTTATTCGCGCGCGAACGCAGTCCATTGACTGAGAACTGGCCGGCCGAGCCGACACCCGCGCCGACACCTGGGCCGGCCACGCTGCCGAGTGTCTGGGGTGGTGGCGCGACACCGGGTAGGAGCAAAGCTAGCTCGTCGAACGATCGCAACAGCGTCGTCGATCCGGTGGGGAGCAGGGAGACTTCTCGCTCCGCGAAAGAACCGCCGCGGCGTCCATCAGAACGATTAATCGCTGAGCGAACGTCGGTGTCTTCCTGGGCCAGCGGCGGTGCCGGAGTCGGCGTCGCGGCGGCGACCGCAGGCAGCGGATCCAAAGCGACGGGTACTGGAACCACTTCGCCCGTGTAAGTAATCCTGAGGAGTTGGTCTACTTCGCGGGCCTGATAACCGTTCATCGCTACTCGAATCGTGTACAAGCCGGGCGCCAGTAGTCCTTGATAGAACCGGCCACGTGAATCGGTTCTCTTTTCAATGACCAGCCCGGTTTGCTTGTTGATGATCTGGATGCTGGCACCTTCAATCGATGCACCCGTCTGGCTGTTGCTGATGATGCCCTCGAAGGCGCCGGTCAGCGTGTCCTGCGCGCTGGCGTGGGGACAGAAAAGGATCAGGAGGAGCAATGCAGGCAGGCAGCGTATCGTTTTTGCGAAGCGTTGAAACGCGAATGATGAAGGGTGACGCATTAATATCTCCTGTCGTTGGGGCGATGGGCCGGGGGACTTTATTCTGGTCGACGCAGGACCGTCAATAGATTTCCTCTAGGCTAGACGCCGAGTAGATCCGCCTTTCCGTAGCAAGCTTCATTGCGGTAACATTCGTCGCGAGATGCGGACAATATCCACTACTCTGCTAATCGTTCTTCTGGTTGCCGCGAGTGTCACGGCCCAGTCGGGACGCAAACTCAAGAATCCGCCTCCACCTCCGCCCCCGCCGCCTCCCGCAGAAGAGTCACTCACTAAGGAAACCGATGAGGTGCCCCTGGGACCGGCCAATGCGAGTGCTCTCCCTGAAGGCTTGATCAATCACAAACTTCAAGCGATCGATGACACTACTTTTCGTCTTGCTGACTTCAGTGGCAAAGTCATCGTAATCAACGTCTGGGCCACCTGGTGCGGACCATGCCGCCGCGAAGTTCCTGACTACGAGAAGGTGCGGAAGGAGTTCGCGGGCAAAGAGGTTGAGTTCATTGCTCTCACCACTGAAGATCCTCTCGCCGCCCGCGACAAGGTACAGAAATTCGCGCGCGATTTTCATTTTGGCTTTCGTATCGGCTGGGCCGATCGCGAGACTGCGCGCGCCCTGATGAACGGACGCAACGCAGTGCCACAAACCGTCGTACTCGGCACTGACGGCCATGTCGTCTCGCGTTGGATTGGCTACTCAGCTCAACACAGCGGTGATAGATTGCGAGCTGCCATCAACCAGGGTCTTTCAGCTTCTGAATCAGCAAAAAATGGTGGTTACTAAGTGAACAGTGCATACTTGGTTGTCAGTTAGAACAAACCGGCTCGCGTAATGCTCCATTGCTGATCCTGCCGCCTAATTCCTCAGAATTCTCGAGAAACTTCTGGCGAATCAACCGTCTGCAACAGCCTGCCAGTGTTGCGGCGTGCTTGATGCATATTCAGTAACCACTTGGTAACAGCGCTGTCCCTGACCGCATACCCTCCCCACCCGTTCGCTAACTCGAGGAATAGTTGAACTTAGCTTTTTCCGGCGCACGTCAATCACTCGTGGCACGCGCGTTGTTAATCAATCAGGACATTCAAGTTCTTTTTTTTAAAGAAACGCCCCGGAGAAACCCCATGATTAGCCTGGTTCAAGCAAGCACCGCAACCCCCGAAAACAGATTCAGCACCACGGAACTTGTCGCTACGATGATGCACAAGTTCTCGCCAGAACTAATCAATTCAATCTGTTCTCTGGGCGTCGAAAACCGTTATTCGACGATGGACAATTACGCAGAGTTTCTGATGGGTGCGCCGATGAATTCGACGAGCTCAACGACCGAGCTCGGTGTCAATGCGACGCGCCGCTGTATCGAGGAGTGGGGTGGCGATCCTTCGCAAATCGGTTTGCTGATTGCCGCGACGAACACACCGGAACAGATGCTGCCGTGTTTGGCTTCCGAAGTGATGGGGCGCACACATGGTTTGCTGCCGCGCTCGCTCTCGACAGTCAGCATGCAGTCACAAGGTTGTTCAGTGATGTTGAAGTCGGTGGAAGTTGCCCAATGGTATCTCGCCGCCAATCCGGGAAAGATGGCAATCGTGTTGATGTCGGAAGCGCATACGCCCTATGTCGCCC
>JBKPPE010000212.1:0-13125 GCA_046733375.1 Acidobacteriota bacterium
ATCCGGATTCAATCCCAAGCGGCGGACAGCGTCGTGGCACTTCCCTGCCCGAAATAATTCTTAATCGTCCTGTTCGCCGCCAACCGACGGACCCACAAGGCTCGCCGACCGATCCCTTTCCAGATCCATCGGGTGGCTCGCCACCGCCGATCGATCGGACCGGAGGTACGCGCCGAAAGGACACAGCTAACGATCAAATTAAGGCGATTCTCGACCAGGCATATCTGACTGCAGATAGTTACCTGCGAGAGTTGGCCGACCGTTCTGGTGGCCAGGTGCAGCGTGCAGACACGCTCGCAATGCTGCCGCAAGCCTTCGCGGCAATCGCGGCTGAGCTTCGCACGCAATACCTGCTCGGCTATTACCCGACGAATCGTGCCAAGGACGGCAAGTATCGAAAGATTCAGGTCAAGACCACTCGCAAAGACATTGCTGTACGCGCGCGGCCCGGTTACAGCTCCGTCGCCAACAGCAGCAGTCCTTAGTTTGCGAGTGCAAGCTGTGTTATACGATTGACGTGACCAGCGGTCTTCACGCCCACCCACAACCGGACATCACAGAATTTCTAAAAGCCCGCGTCTCGGCCGGTGACTTCCCTTCCGCCGTTTACTGTGTGGCCCAACACGGCGAAGCCGCTTTCGCTGATGCCATTGGCGACGCATCGCGAGAACCCGAGTCTCAACCCGCAACCCTGCAAACAATTTATGATCTCGCGTCGCTGACAAAGCCACTGGTGACGGGACTTCTGTGCGCGCGATCCATCGAAAACGAAGCGCTGGGCCTTGATGACGAGGTTTCGAAGTACCTCGCCGAATTCGATCGCGACGACAAGCGAACCATTACGATCCGCCAACTGGTCACGCATACCTCGGGACTGCCGGCGTGGCGGCCATTGTATTTGTTGGCGGATAGTCGCGAAGAAGCGCTGGCCGCGATCGCCGCGCAAGCGCTCGAATACAAGCCGGGTGAGCGCGTGATTTACAGCGACCTCGGATTCATCGCACTCGGCTCTTTGCTTCAGCGAATTACATCACTTCAACTCGCTGATTTAGCAATGAAGGAGATTTTCACGCCTTTGAGTCTGAAACGCACAGTCTTCAACCCGACCGCGGCTATGCGAACAGGGATTGCTGCATGCGAGACGGGCAATGCCTATGAGCGCGACATGTGTGAGCGGGACTTTCCGGGAAAGACATATGGCGGCTGGCGAGATGAAATCATTTGGGGCGCAGTTCACGACGGCAATGCGCATTTTCTCGGCGGCGCAGCAGGTCACGCTGGACTGTTCTCCACGGCGCATGAAACGCTGACGCTGGCGAATCAGTTTGTCGCCGGGTTATCACAATTGCTTTCCCCGGCGACTTGTGACCTGTTCCTTCAAAACATGAGTGAAGGACTGAACGAGGCACGCTCTTTCGCGTGGCAGCTTGCCGCGACAAAAGATTCGACAGCGGGACCAAACCTGCCAGCGGATGCGTTCGGACACACCGGTTTTACCGGAACTAGTTGCTGGGTTGATGCCGGGCGTCAACGCGTGTTCATTCTGCTAACTAATCGCACTCATGCACGGCAACTGCCTTTTGCCAACATCAACGCGGTCAGGCGAGAGCTTCATTCGCTGGCAGTCCGCGCCTTGGACAAACGATACTCTGTTTAGAAGCGGGACTTGTCCGGCTGTGCGGCACAAGTGCCGCATCTAAACCGTAAAGGAAGATAAAGATTCATCGTTTGCCGGGAGCGTTGTTGTAGTAAAATTGGGCTGCCTGCCCAGTGCCCCGTTAGGGATCGATCCTAAATGATTTTTCGCTCGGATCAGACTACTTCGATGTTCGTCGCGGCGAGCATCGTAATCGGCTCAATGTCGCTTGCTTCCCCGCTGATGCAATACCGGGCGCAGGAACGCAATCGAACTGTCACGCCACGAGCGCAAAGCGATTCCACACAATCAGCCGAGCCATTGGTGCGCATCGCACTGTCGACAGATACGCGCGCGGCGACGATCTCGACGACAGCAAAGCTGCTGAACGCCTCGGACTTGATCGCGGAGCCACAGCCACTCGAAGTATCGCGCGTGCGTGTCGAGTCACGTATGCTCTCGCCCACGCCCACAGCAGATCAGAACATCGAAATTGTTGTTGCCAAGTCTGTCACGCGTGAAGACGCGGATCGACTGGTCGATTCCATCAGCGATCTTGCCGGGGAACAAGCGAAAGTCGTGTCCGAACCTGCGGGCACGTGGCGCGTAGTTGTGGTCAAACAATCAATCGAAAGCGCGGAAGAAGCCATCGGCAAACTAGAAGCAGCCGGCTTTGATGCAACTACTTCATTTCAGACTCCGACAAACGAACAGAAATTGCCGTCAACAAACGGCAGTTCGGGGCGGAGTGCAGATCAGCAAGGGCCTGTATCCACAGCCAGGAACGACGCGGCGAAATCCACCAGTTCCCCAAGTCTGAATCAAGTGCGATTGACGTCACGCGCTAGTGCGCCTAATCGCGAAGTCGTTGCATTTGCCGCCGGAGGCGCTCCGCTTAGGTCCAGTGCGCCAGTCATGTTTGCATCGAGCGACGAAAAGAACGCGCCGGTGCGTTTCAACGACAAACCATATCGCGGGCGAATCGAAGTCTTCGCTAACCGCCGGGGCTCGCTCACTGTGGTCAATGTGATCGGACTCGAAGACTACGTGCGCGGAGTCGTTCCAAACGAACTGTCGTTCCCGGCTCTCGAAGCGTTAAAAGCGCAAGCCGTCGCGGCGCGCACTTACGCGCTTAAAAACCGTGGCCAGTTCGCGCCCGAAGGCTTCGATTTGTTACCAACCACGCGTTCGCAAGTGTATCGGGGGCTTTCGAGCGAAACGTCGCTTACCACGCGCGCCGTCGACGAGACGCGCGGGATCATCGCAACCTACCACGGCGAACCCATCAATGCGCTCTACACTTCGACGTGCGGCGGCCGCACAGAAGACGTTGAGAACATCTTCAACGAAGCGGTACCCTATCTGCGCGGACGCGAATGTGCGGCCGAAGCAAGAGCGCCGTTTGCGCCATTTATGATCAAGAGCTCGCGCGATCTGTTTGAAATTAAGGACGAGAGGAACCTGGCTTTTGTGCGCGATCTCGCCGTATTAGCGGTATACGGCTTCAATTTTCCTTTCGACAAAGTTTCGAATTCCTGGCTTTCAGATGAGTTACACAGCGACGAGGCCAGGATTTGGCTCGCGACAACCGCCCGCATCGCGAAGACTGTTCCGTATCAACCTCCGGAGACGCCAAATCAGCCTCCGGCGTTCAGTACGGCGCTGATTGCCGCGATCTATGGCGAAGCCCGGGCTGATACGCTGCTGAATTCTGCGGATGTTGATTACCTGCTGAGTTTTCGCGACGGCCAAGAGGTGCCTGCTGAGAATCGCGCGGATGTGGCCATGCTGATTCGCGAAGGCGCGTTGACCCTGCTTCCGGACGCGACTCTTGAGCCGAAGCACGCGCTGTCACGCGGGCGAGCCCTCCACGCAATCGCGCGGATGCTCGATGAACGAGGGTCGCTCGCCTTGCAGAAAGGAACCACCAGACCAACAACGAACGGCGCGCTGATCCTTCGCGTTAGCAAAGGAAAGGAACAGCCGATTGTCGTGAGTCGCGATGCTTTTCTGTTTCGTCAGTTTGGCGACAATGTCTACCAGATGAAATCGCTGGCGCTGGTTGGGGGCGAGCCCGTCACGTTTCATGTCAGTGCGCGGGGTGAAGTTGATTACCTCGAAGTGAAGCCCGCGACTGACGGAGCTTCCGCGGATCGGTTTTCGCCATTCGCCAACTGGACTACTGAGTTGACGCTCGGGCAAGTGCAAGCGCGTTTGTCGCGCTCAGTCCGCGGCGTCGGTGCCGTAACTGACATCCGCGTCGCGCGCCGAGGCAGCTCGCGCCGGGTGATTGATCTCGAAGTGGTGGGCACGAATGGCATCGGCCATGTGCGTGGTGGACGCATTCGATCAGTGCTTGGATTGCGCGAGCAACTCTTCGTTATCGATCGAGTCTATACCGCAAACGATCGTGTCAGCGGGTTTGTGTTTATTGGTCGCGGCTGGGGGCACGGCGTTGGCATGTGCCAATACGGCGCCTATGGCTTAGCGAAGCAAGGCTTGAACGTCGAACAGATTTTGAAGACTTACTACACGGGAATTGATCTAACGAAGCTCTACAATTAAACCCCAAGAGGAGCGCCCCCGATGTCTCAACAGCCCCCTGACCCGAACCAGCCGTTCGTTCCTCCACCACCGCCTTCGCCGTATGGCAACTCGCCTTACCCGCCAAACGTTTTGGCAAGCAAGGCAGCAGAGGTGGCCAGTGAGGCAAAGACAGCGCTGATTATGAGTATCATCGGCCTGTTTTGTTTTGGCTTCATTTTCGGTTTTCTCGCGTTTCGCAAAGCCAACCAGGCGCTCGAGACGATTCAGATCTACGAAGTCGCGCAGGACAAAAAAGGTCTCGCAATGACTGCGAAGATCCTCGCCATTATCGATATCGTGGCTTGGATCGTTGGACTTGTTCTCAGGTTCACCGTTCTGAGCCGCTAATGCCACTCTGTCTGATCAATTTCGTGGCGCTGGTTAGTCTCTTGATGGCGCCAGGAAGTCTGGATTGTGCCGGTGAATATCCGCCGGTACCGACTCACAATTCGTTTCCTCGCAGTCGCCGACGCTGAATTACAAATGCGCTTCTCCCGCAATCAAATAATCGGCGCGCTTCTTGTTCTGGCCCTCATCTGGCTCGTGATTGCTATTCGCATTATCATCGCCAGGTAGCGCAGATTGATAGTTTGCGCTTGATCGATCGAGAGCTGTGTTAGACCAGGAAGGACGCAAATCAAAAGACAAACCCGGTCGCGCGCAAATTGACAATTTTCGCCACAACATCGCGATTGTCGGTCCGACCGCGTCGGGCAAATCAGAACTGGGAATTAAAGTAGCTCTGGAAATCGGCGGCGAGATCATCAATTGCGATTCCGTCCAGGTTTATCAGGACATTCATATCGCCACGGCGAAAGTTCCGGTCGACGAACGTCGCGGAATTCCCCATCACTTAATCGACTTTGTTCGACCGTCAATCAATTTCACCGCCGCAGATTGGGCGCGGGCCGCCACCGAAAAGATTCAGGAAATCGAGACTCGCGGTAACGTCGCGATGCTGGTGGGCGGGACCGGTTTCTATCTTCGCGCCTTGCGCCAGCCATTTTTCCCCAGTCCGCCCACTGACGAAGAGTTACGCGTACGGCTGACAACAATTCGCGAGCGACACGGTCCAGAGCGTCTTCATAAAATTCTCGCGCGATTCGATGAAGACGAAGCCGCGAAGCTGAATGTGCGTGACTGGCCGCGCGTACAACGCGCGATCGAGTTCTGCCTGCAAACAGGTGAGCGCATCTCGACACAGCGACCTCAGCGCCAACAGCCACCGAAGTTTGCCGATCGAATCAGGGTTTTCGCGCTCGACCCGCCCCGCGAAGAGTTGTATGCGAGGATCAATGCCCGCACTGAACAGCACTTTGCCAACGGTCTGGTCGATGAAGTGCGACGGCTTCTCGCGGCCGGAGTTCCCGCCAAATCGAATGCGCTGGGCGCGCACGGATATCGTCGTGTCGTGGAATTCCTGCGCGGTGAACGCGAGTTGAAGAGCGCAATCGAGCAGACAAAACTCGACGTGCGTCATTACGCCAAGCGGCAACTCACGTGGTTTCGACGGGAACCCGGCGTTGAATGGATCCAGGGCTTCGGTGATGATCCAGAAACGTGGAGAGCAGTGCTGGCACGATTGCGCACGCGCGCGCTGGCAACATAAAACAGCTTGCTGCGTCCTGCATCGTGATATACTCTGAAGCGCTTTTGTGCAACGCGGTTCGCAGAACTCAATGACCATGGACTCGAAGGGCGCTCCGCAAAATATCCAGGATGGATTTCTGAATCTCGCGCGACGCGAGAAGGTAACTGTAACCATCTATCTGGTGAACGGCGCCAAGCTGTTGGGCCGCATCAAGAGCTTCGATAAGTTTTCCTTGATTCTGGAAACCAGCACGCAAGAGCAACTGATTTTCAAGCACGCAATCTCGACTATTTCTCAGGCGCGACGCGCGACGGGTGAGCTTAGGCATCAGCCCGTGGCCGCTGCCGAACATCCGTCCGAATCGGCCGAAGAGACTTCCGCCTCTTGAGATGAGTTGACGAGTTCGCGTCAACCGAACATGGCCGGCGCTTTCATTACGTTCGAAGGAATCGATGGCTGCGGGAAATCGACGCAGCTAAGACTGTTGGCCAGCGAGCTACGCGTGCGCGGCGTGCCGGTGGTCGCGACCAGAGAGCCGGGCGGGACAACGCTCGGACAGAAGTTGCGTACTGCGCTATTGGATGTGCAGGAGCAAGTTGATCCTCTTGCCGAGTTACTGGTGTTCGCAGCGGATCGCGCACAGCATGTGCGCAAGCACCTCCTGCCGGCGCTGGAACAGAATCAGGTAGTGCTCTCGGATCGTTACGCAGACGCGACGGTTGCGTACCAGGGCGGCGGTCGCGGCTTCGAACCAGACCTGATTCAAGAGATTGTCGAGCTGGCTACGGGCGGCCTGAAGCCGGACCTGACGTTGCTGTTCGATTTGTCTGTGGCAGAATCGGCCGTGCGCACGCGCAAACGCGTCCAGAACAAACGCACAGATCGACTGGACAAAGAAGACCCCGAGTTTCACACGCGCGTGCGCAACGCTTACCTCGATATCGCAAATGCCGCACCCGAACGATTTCGGATTATCGACGCGCGCGGCTCAGTCAACCAAACGCACCAGGTAGTGATGGATATTGTGTTTCCGTTTTTGGAAGAGCGGGGACTACTGGGCAAAGGGCAAATTGCTAAGGGCTAAGAGAGAGGGGGCAAAGGGGAAGGGGGTAAGGGGGAAAGCATAGACTCTCCATTTCCCTTTTACCCATTTCCCCTTTTACCCTTCCCCGTCGCCCATTATGTTTTCAAACCTCATCGGCAACGACGAAGTGAAAGACACGCTGCGACGACTTTTGTCGAGTGGTCGCCTGCCGGGTTCACTTCTCTTCACCGGCGAAGCTGGTATCGGCAAGAAGCTCTTCGCGCTTGAGTTGGCAAAGGCACTCAACTGTCGCGCTCGTCAAGGGGTCGAAGCCTGTGATGACTGTTCATCCTGCAAGCGAATTTCGCGATCCACGTTTCCACCGTTTGACGACGATGCGGAAGACAAAGCTCGGATGGTCTGGAGCGAGCATGCTGATGTCGCGATGGTGCGGCCTTACAAACAGATCATTCGCGTTGGGCCAATTCGTGAGCTTGAGCGCGAAGCGAACTTTCGGCCGTTCGAAGGCGCCGCGCGAATCTTCATCATCGAAGACGCAGACTACATGAACGAACAGGCGGCGAACGCTCTGCTGAAAACGCTCGAAGAACCGGAACCCACGACTCACCTAATCCTGACCACGACGAATCCTACGGCGCTTCCGGCAACAATTCGATCGCGCTGCCAGACAATTCAGTTTGCGCCAATCGCGACCCCGGATATCGAAGGCTTTCTGATTAACAGAAAAGGCGCCCACAAAAAAGACGCACAGCTATTGGCGCGCACGTCACGCGGCAGTCTTGGTCGCGCGTGCGAAGCCGACGTTGACACTTATCGTGATCGGCGTGAGGCAATGCTTCATGTTCTGAAGACGATTACTGTGACAGGCGATCGAGCAGAACTGCTGCGCTCTGCGGAAGGGCTAGCCGGCGCGAAAGACCGCGACGACTACGAACAACTTTTGGACGTGCTCGAGGCACTCATTCGTGACGCGTGGGCCCTATCGCTCGGCCGCCCACCCGAGACGATCGTCAACACCGACGTTTTGCGAGACCTTCAGCAGATTGCCGACGAAATGCGGAGCTCGCAGGCCGCTTCGTGGCTCAGCCAGATCGAAGAGTTGCGCGGCACACTGGAAGTAAATATCAACCGCAAAGTCGCGAGCGACGCTTTGTTGATGTCGATGGCAACCGCCTAACCTGCTTCGCAATGTTTAGCTGATCGAGACAAGGTCGGGTACGAACCGTGTGAGGTTTGCGTCGGGACTCGCCTTTGGGCCTTCCGCCAGAAGTTTCTCAGTTTCCGCGACAAACGCATCAACTATGTTCTCGCCCGCGACCTTCCGCATCGGCACGCCGTCCTTGAAAATCATTCCGACGCCACGACCAAAGGTTATGCCGAGCTGCGAATCGTGAGCTTCGCCCGGACCGTTTACCGCACAGCCCATGATTGAAAGATGCAGCGGCTCTTCGACGTGCGCGAGCCGCCGTTCAATCTCGGTCACGATTTCGACGAAGTTGTCGACATCAAGTCTGCCACAGGTCGGACAGGCAACGACCGTTACCCCACGTGTGCGCAACCCGAGTGACTTCACAATTTCCCATGCGACGCGAACTTCTTCCTGCGGGTCGGCAGCCAATGAAACACGAATGGTGTCACCAATGCCTTCGTGCAAAAGAATTCCGAGTCCAATCGACGATTTGACTGTGCCAGTAAAGGAGGTGCCGGCTTCAGTTACGCCGAGATGAAACGGGTAATCAACTTTTTCGGCGAGCAGGCGATAGGCCGCCACGGTGCGATGCACGTCAGATGCTTTCAGCGAAATAATGATGTCGGTAAAGTCCAGGTCTTCAAGAATCCCAATGTGACGCATCGCAGATTCAACCATTGCTTCGGGAGTCGCAGTACCGTACTTCTTCAGCAGGTCTTTCTCCAGCGAACCGCCGTTGACGCCAATGCGAATCGGCACTTTCTGGGCTTGCGCGGCGCGCACCACCTCGACAATCCGTTCATGCTTGCCGATATTTCCCGGATTCAGGCGCAGCTTGTCGATGCCGGCTTCCAACGCCAGCAACGCAAGTTTGTAATGGAAGTGGATGTCCGCGACGAGAGGGACTTCAGGAAGACGTTTGCGGATTTCTTTCAGCGCGAGCGCGGCGTCGTTGTCGGGCACTGCCAGCCGAACAATCTCGCAACCGGCGCTGACCATCTCTTCGATCTGTTTGACGGTCTCGCTAACATTCGCCGTGTCAGTCTTGGTCATTGACTGAATCGCGACAGGGGCGCCGCCGCCGATCTGAACGTGTTTGACTTGAACAGCTCGTGATTTACGCATGCTAAGAAACTCTATCGGACGTTTAGAGGAGGGCTACCGCGCTCCTTCCCGGCGGGCAGTAGCCCGCCTCTAAACGACGATGATTGTTATTTCGCCGGTGTCGCATTCGCCGGGGGGGTATTGTTGCCGCCACGCCACAGTGAAATCTGTTTCAGCGCGTCGTTCGTGAGAACGAACACCATCAACAGAATAACAAAAACGAATCCAACCTGCTGAATTCGTTCGCGCACGCGCGTCGAAATCGATAGTCCAACAATCGCCAGCGCGCCTTCGATGAGCAATAGAAAGATGGCTCCGCCATCCAGCACTGGTATCGGCAGCAAGTTGAAGATTCCGAGATTCAAACTAAGAAAGCCAAGCATCGTAAACAGGCCGGCCCAGCCGAAATCCGTCACTGCGCGCGATGATTCTCTTGCGATCCCGATCGGGCCTGAGATTGTGTTGCGCACAGATCGCTCGCCGCTGAACACCTGGCCCAAAGCCTTGCCCGTGAGCTTCAGAATTCGCAGGTTCTGGTTGACTGCGTACCCCAGCGAAGCACTTGGTCCGCCCGGCCCGGGCGGCAGACGCTGGCCGACTTTTACGCCCAGCAACTCCTGACCTTGTGCGATCCGCGCCGTCACATGCGTTCGCTGTCCGGCGCGATCAATATCCAGCTCGATCGGCTGATCTTTGTGCGAGCGAATGTATTGGATCACCTGCTCCGAACTCTTGACGGGTTCGCCGCCAACCGCCTTGATTTTGTCGTCAGCCTTGAGACCAGCCGCCGCGGCACCGGTGCCTGAAACAACTTCGCTGATGAACACCGTGACGTCTCCGTAATCGGGAATGAATCCGAGTTCGCCGGCCGTCTCACCATCGCGCGTGAAGGGCTTTGGCTTAATCGTCAACTCGAGTTGTTGATTGTCGCGCTGAACGACCATCGGCAGCGGTTTATTCGGTGAAAGCAAAGCGTCATCACTCATCGTGTCCCAATCGGGATTCGCATTGCCGTTGAATGAAATGATTCGATCGCCACTGCGCAGCCCGGCTTCTTCCGCCGCGCTCGACTGGAGCACCGAAGCGACGATTGGCGCGGGCGTGGCGGGGACCCCATAAATGAGTCCCGCCGCGAACGGAATCGCCAATGCCGTCAGGATGTTCATGATCGGACCCGCAACTGCGACCGCAATGCGCTGCCAACGCGGCCGCAGATCGAATCGCTCGCACGCGGGAATATCAGGTGCGCCTTCGCCCTCGATGGGCGCGTTCGATTCATCGCCACCGAGTTTCACATAACCACCGAGTGGAATCGCCGAAATGCGATAGTCGGTATCTCCCCATTTTCTACCTAGTAACCGCGGTCCGAAGCCAAACGAAAACGTCTCAACGCGAATCTTCAAAAGTTTGGCGACGATAAAGTGGCCAAATTCGTGCAGGGTCACAGCCGCGCCCAGCACAATGATGAGAGGCAGTATCCAAGTGGTAATTATGTTCAGCATTTTGCAGTAAATATCGTCGATTCGAGTTTAAGCGGATGGTAAGAGATGCGTCAAACAGAACAAAGGTTGGGTTTTCAGCGAGTCAGGCGGCGTTCGTTTCAACCGACCGGTGCGAAATCTCATTAATAACCGCTTCCGTCGCAACCCGCGCATCGTGATCTGCGGCGAGCACGGTTTCCAGGGTATTGGCATCACGCAATGAGTGCTGGTTCATGACGGCATCAATGACGGATGGAATGTCGGTGAGTTGGATTCGTTCTGCAATAAATGCGCGCACGGCTTCCTCGTTTGCAGCGTTCAGCGCGGCCGGCATCGTACCGCCTGTGCGGAGTGCACGGTAAGCGAGTGAGATGCAGGGGAACCGCTCGAGATCCGGTGGTTCAAAGTGAAGGGACGCCAGCTTGGCCAAATTCAGCGCCGGCAGATCAGACGGATGGCGTTCAGGGTACGTCAACGCATATTGAATTGCATGACGCATGTCGGTAATGCCCATCTGCGCGATGATTGAACCGTCAATCAACTCAATCATCGAGTGCACGACTGACTCTGGATGAATGACGATGCTGATCTCGTCAGCGTCGAACCCAAACAGCCAATGTGCCTCAATTACTTCCAGGCCCTTGTTCATCAGCGTTGCTGAATCGATCGTTATCTTAGCGCCCATGTTCCACGTCGGGTGCTTGAGCGCTTCCGCAACTGACGCCGATTGCATGGCTGACTTGTCGCGCGTGCGAAATGGTCCGCCGGAAGCCGTCAAAATCAATCGGCGCACTTCTGAACGCTTCTCGCCGCGCAAACACTGATGAAGCGCATTGTGCTCAGAATCAACCGGCAACAATTCAGCGCCTGATTTTTCGGCCGCGCGCGTCATTAACTCTCCGGCCATCACCAGCGTTTCTTTGTTCGCGAGGGCGACGCGCTTCCCGGCTTCCAACGCGCGTAAAGTCGGAACGAAGCCGACCGCGCCAACCGTTCCTGAAACTACGCAGTCAGCATGTTCGTGCGTTGCTACTTCGACGAGGCCTTCTGCGCCGGCGCGGATTGAGGGCGCTGGGGTTCCTCGCGTTCGTAGTTCGTGCTGAAGTTTTTCTGCTGTCTCTTCAGAATTAACTGAGACGAGTTCCGGTTTGAACTGATCGATCTGTTCGGTCAGTTTTTCGAAATTGCCGCCGGCGCCAAGCGCGACAATACGAAATTGTTCGGGGCCCAACGACTCAATCACGCGTAGCGTGTTGCAGCCAATTGAGCCGGTCGAACCGAGAATGGAAACTCCGCGAGGCATGTTTATTCCGGAGATGGTGTTGGTTCAGGTGGAGAGTCGTACGCGGACATCAGATCGATAGTTCGTCCATCGCTCACGTACTGGGCACCGGTCACGCGCCAAGCCCGATTGTTGCGATACGTCAAATCGACCGTCGCGTTCACCGTCTTCCGTTCGCCATAAACCTTAAGACTCAAAGTCGCGTCGCCATTTTGATTCCGCACATTGATGTTGCCAGTGACAAATGATCCAAACTCTTTTACTTCGCCAATGTCTGCTTTAAGTTTTTGGTTGTTTCGCAGGTAAGTACGCGCGGCGTCAGCCGCCTGGCTGTTTCCAATCGTGCGGAACGTGAACCAGAGGACGCCACCGACAAACAACGCCACGACCAAACCCAGCACGGCCACGACGCCGAGCACAATCGCTACAATCTTGGTGGTGCTCATGATCTAGCGGAAATAAGCGAGAGCAAAATAGTAGATGAGCGGCGCATTGAACAGCAAGCTATCGATTCGATCGAGCATGCCGCCGTGACCCGGAAGAATCTGCGCCGTGTCCTTTTTCCCGACGCTGCGTTTCAGTGCACTCTCTGTGAGATCGCCGAGGACACCGAAGATATTCATAACGGCGGCCAGCGGCAGTGCAAGCTTCAAGGGCAATTCGCGAAAAAACCAGTAGTGCGCCGCGGCCGCGAGCAACAAACTCGCCAGCATCCCGGCGACTGCGCCCTCCCAAGTTTTTCCTGGACTAACGGCCGGGGCCATTTTGTGTCGTCCAAAAGCTCGCCCGCCGTAGTAAGCCGCCGAATCCGAACCCATCAATACCAGAAAAAAGAACGCCAGCAGATGTTTCGAGAGCGTTTCGCTGAATCCCGTCTTCGTCGCGATTAGGTGTCCGCCCAGCAGAAAGACATACAGCACCCCGAACACCGTTACCGCCGCCGAAACGATCATCCTTTCGAACGGCGCTCCGCGAAGCATTGCCGTGACCAGCGAACAAATCGTCAACAAAAGAAGTACGATTACGATTGCCAGCAGGTCAATCGGCTTTCGCGGTTCGGTGAAATAGAAAACAACAAACAGCGCAGATGCACCGAGAATCCCTGTGACAGGATCGGCGCGAATCTGTTGGGCGCGCGCCAACATCCAGAACTCGAGCAGCGCGACGACCAGCGCAATCGTGACAAACAAGACGAACACCAACTCCAGTTT
>JBKPPE010000213.1:0-4754 GCA_046733375.1 Acidobacteriota bacterium
ACCATCAAATGATGGTTTTCCGGATCGTAGTTCACGTTGCCGGTGATGTTCTGTTTTTCGATGCCGCCGATGCGATGTTCAAGTCCGGGCGTCCCCGGCAATGCCCATGGCCGCGCCAAAGTCTTCTCGTCGCGCGCATACGGCATGAAGTTCGTTGGATCAGTCGCGAACTTAACTTCGATGCGCGGCAGTTTCTCAATTGCCGGAACGGCCCAGGGCTCCGCGCCGTTGGCCAGATAGCCGTCCGACAGATAGAAAACCGGCACCATGTATTTGAACGCGAGCCGCACGGCTTCGATGGCCATGTTGAAGCAATCGGCGGGCGTGGCCGGCGCGATCACAATTGCCGGGCATTCGCCGTTGCGGCCCCACACGGCCTGGAATAAATCGGCTTGTTCGGTTTTTGTCGGCAAGCCCGTCGACGGGCCACCGCGCTGCACATTGACAATAACGAGTGGCAATTCGGTCATCACTGCCAGCCCGATTGCCTCCTGCTTCAATGCAACGCCTGGCCCTGATGTGCCAGTCAACCCAACATGACCGGTGAAGCTCGCACCGATTGCGGCGCACACCGCGGCGATCTCGTCTTCCGCTTGAAATGTCTTGACGCCGAAGTTTTTGTGTCGCGCCAATTCATGCAAGATGTCCGACGCCGGGGTAATCGGATAAGAGCCATAGAACAAAGTTCGTCCGGCGAGTTCTGCCGCGGTGACAAAACCGATGGCCGTAGCTTCGTTACCGGTAATCTTTCGATAACGTCCGGGCGCAATTACCGCCTTTTTGATCTTGTAGTGAGTGGTAAAAACTTCTGTGGTCTCTGCGAAGTTGTAGCCCGTCTTCAGCACAACCTCGTTAGCTTTCGCCAGTTCGGGATTCTTCCTGAACTTCGCGTTAATCCAATTCAGCGTCGGCTCAAGCGGCCGGTCATACAGCCAATAAAGAACGCCCAGCGCGAAAAAGTTCTTACAACGCGCCATCTCTTTGCGGGACAACTCGACGGCGCCCTTCAACGCGTTCATGTTTAAGGTCGAGATCGGCAAAGTGTGGACGCGAAAGCCTGCGAGCGAGCCGTCTTCGAGTGGATTCGAGTGATAGGCGGCGCGCTCCAGGTTTTCTTTGGTGAACTCGTCAGTGTTGATGATGATCGTGCCGCCTTCTTCCAAGTCCGGCAGATTAACTTTCAGAGCCGCGGGATTCATCGCTACCAGGACGTTCGGCTGATCGCCCGGCGTCCGGATGTCGTGATTCGAGAAGTTCAATTGAAAGCCGCTAACCCCTGGGAGGCTGCCCGCCGGGGCGCGAATCTCAGCGGGAAAATCGGGCAGCGTCGAAATGTCGTTGCCCACGATCGCAGACGTGTTCGTGAATTGGGTGCCGGTTAACTGCATGCCGTCGCCTGAGTCGCCGGCGAAACGAATGGTGACGGTGTCGAGTTCCTCGAGTTGCTTGTCGATTGTCTCGACAGGTGGTTCTAAAACTGCGCTCATTAGTGCTCCGTATTTGCGATGTTAGATTTCAGATTTGAGATCGCTGGGCGCCGAAAAATCTCAAATCTAAAATTTAGCCTCCGTCAACCGTGTCCATCACCTGCGCCGGGACCGGCGGCAGATTCATCGTTGCTTTTGGATAACACTCCGCCAGATAAGTGATGATATCGAAAACTGAAATCGATCCGACCAGCTCACCGTTCTTCACCAACGGGATGTTCCGAAAGCTTCTGTCGTTCATTAGCTTCACCGCGTCGCCCACTGTTGCGTGGCTCGAAAGTGTCTCGACGGCGGGCTGCATCCATTTCGAAATCGGGCTATCCATGTCGACTGGCTGTCCGACGATTTTCGTGAGCAGATCACGCTCCGTAAAGATCCCGGCAACGCGACCATCATCAGAAATGATGACGCACCCGCCTTCATCGCTTTTCATTGCTTCGATCGCTTGTGCCAGCGGCGTGAAGGGAGATACAGCAACGTAATCGTCGGTTGGCAGCACGCGCACTCGCTGATCCCGCGCGCGCTGCGCGTCTTTTGACTGGGAGTCGCGCGCTCGCAGATCTAATTCTTCAGTTTTCCGCTCGTCGTCTGCCATTTGTCCGCCATTGTAGCTTAAGCGGCTGTTTCACCGAAAAAGCGGGACATCTTATCACAGGGAACCGGTGTTCCAATGTGATCGAGGGCACAGCTTGGCGGGGTGAATCGGTCAGTGACCAACCATCTCGATCGCCATCACCGTCAAGTCGTCCGTCACCGGCCTGCCCTCGGCGAAAAGATGCGCATCATCAAGCACTTGCTTTACGAGTAATCCGGTGGGCAAATCGTGTAGTTGGTTAAGATTGAGTTGCAGCCGGTCCTTGCCATATTCGACGTCGTTGCGGTTTCGCATCTCAGATAACCCGTCCGTATACAGCAATAACCGGTCGCCCTTCCGTGTCGAAATCTTCGTTGACTGATACCGTTCGCTACAGAACATACCGAGCGGCAAGCCGGTGGCAGGAATTGGCGTGACGTTGCCATCGTGAAGATGCAACGGCGCAAGATGCCCAGCATTACAAATCTCGATGTCGCCGTTGCGCTCGGCCCTTCCGCAAACAAGCGTCGCGTAGTACGGACGCATCGTCGTTTCGGCGAACACGCCATTCGCGCGCTCAACTAGCTCACTAACGGTTAGGCCTGTCCCGATCAAACTACGAAAGATCGCGTGCAGGCGATTCATCAGCAGCGACGCAGCGATGCCTTTCCCCGAAACGTCTCCGATCATGAAGTATAAATCGCCCGAGTCCGTCGCGATCAGATCGCAGTAATCGCCACTCACCAGTCCCGCGGGCTGATAGTGATAAGCCACCTCCCAGCCGTTGAACTTGAGATTCTGTTTCGGCAGTGCGTCGCCCTGAATGAGCCACGCGCGATCGAGATCGCGCTCCAGCTCTTCCAATTGCTGCGGCGTCAGACAGTTGAGGCAGAAGCGCGCGAGCGGATCGGCATTCATGGCCGATTGTCCAATCAGGTCATGACAAACTTGGCAGACACCATACGATTCGGGTTTGCTTAGCGTCTCGATTGCCGCCTGCACTTCGCGCAGCAACGATCCCAGTTGCGCCTCCCCGTTTGAGGCGTTGAAGGTGGTTTCCAGGCGCTGTCGCCAATTGATTAATTCGGTTCGGAGATCGGGAACTGGTGCTTGAATTGCCGCGCTCATTTTGTCTTCCCCTGCTGCTCGTTTGGACCAGAAAAGATGTTGATAATTATACGCTTTTTCGCTCTCCAGAGTTCGATTTCAGAAGACATTCCAGGCGTGATTTACGGACGATTTCTATCCGAATTTTGGAGTGAAGTGCGCGCTAAATTGCCGTTGCGGATCGAGGTCTCTGCCGCAGCCGGTCAACTGTTTCAGGGAGTACGTTTAGCAGGGCCGCGATGTCGGCATCGGTATTATAACGACCGAGTGAAAAGCGAATCGAGCCGAGTGCAAACGAGCGTGGAACTTTCATCGCGGCGAGCACGGGCGAGACGTCCGCCGAATCTGCGTGACAGGCAGAGCCCGTCGAAACGCCGATTTTCGCGGCGTCAAGCGCGGCCACCAAATCAGGTCCGACGATCCCCTCGAACCCTATGTTGCTCGTGTTTGGGAGTCGCTTGGCGGATTGAGCCGTGCCGTTAACCTTTGTTCCCGAGATCGACGCCCGGATGCTGCCTTCCATTTGATCGCGCAGCGCGCGGACTCTTTCATGGCCGTCAAATTCTTGCGCGAGTGCGCTCGCAGCACCGAGCGCGACGAGGTTTGGTACGGCTTCAGTTCCTGAACGGCGCCCTTGTTCCTGACCCCCGCCGATAATGAATGGGGGCGGTGTTATGCCGTCGCGAATGTAGAGTGCCCCGACGCCTTTCGGCGCATGAAACTTGTGACCGGATATCGAGAACAGATGGACCGGCCAGTTTTGCAAATCGAGCGAGATCTTTCCGACCGCCTGGACGCCATCGACATGAAACACCGCGCCGGAGTGCTCGCGAACGATCTTTCCAATCTCTTCAATCGGAAACAGCACACCGGTTTCATTGTTCGCCAGCATGATCGAAACAATCCCGGTGTCGCGGCGCAGTGCGCGGCGTAAGTCATCAAGATCAATTGCACCTTGTTCATCGACATTGAGCCAGCTCACTTCGCAGCCGATTTCCGCAAGATGCTCGCAGAGTTTTCGCACCGCTTCGTGCTCGACGCGCGTCGTGACGATGTGACGCCGATTCGGGTTCTGCTCGAGAAAGCCGCCAAGGGCCCAATTGTTCGATTCGGAGCCGCACGAGGTAAACACGATCTCGCTTGGCAATCGCGCGCCGAGTAAATCGGCGACTTGCCGGCGTGCCGTTTCAACGACGGCTCGTGACTCGCGGCCCAGCGCGTGACCTGATGAAGGATTTCCGTAATGCGTGGTGAGAAACGGGCGCATCGCCTCGAAGACTTCCGGAGCGACCTGCGTCGTCGCGTTGTTGTCGAGATAAATCATTGATTGAGTGCGGAGTATAACCGATACTCTCCGATTATGGAGTTGCCGCTCGATTAACGGTGGCGCTCTCCATCGTGAATGCTTGCTATCGTCTATCTGGTCGCGGCCACGTACTTCGGTGATCTGATCTGCCGACGGTTTTTTCGCTTCATTTCACTTCAGCATCGCGTCGCCACCGGTTTCCTGGTCGGGCTTTTACTGTCGACCTGGATCACGTTTCTCGCCGCGGTTCTGTTCCACGGAACTCGTCAGCCGTTGATTG
>JBKPPE010000214.1:0-17035 GCA_046733375.1 Acidobacteriota bacterium
GTCCCGATCAGTTCGAAGGTCCAGTCCGTAATACACATTTTGCGCAATTCTTCGCCTCAATCCTGCCGCCGGTCGGTAATTATGCTCCGGTCCAATTTGTTTGTATGAAGGCGGTCTGACTGGAGTCGCGTACCAGCGCGGTCGTGCTGCCACCTGGCGGTCCGGGCATGGCTCAATATTTCTAGTTGAGCCGAACCGCGAGTCCGATACCGGGCGGATGATCAATGTATTCGAAGTAACGGAAGTTGGGAAACCGATCTTGAATCGCATGCCAGACGCCTAGCGGGTTTTTCCATCCATACGGATCTTCGCCCCACTCTTTCTTTATCGCATCGGCATTTGCGTTCGTGGGCGAGACGTCCGGAACAATATCATCGAAAACAACAACGCCGCCGTGAGCGCAGTGAGGCATGGTGTCCACCAAATCTTGATAGCTACCCAGTAACGAGTGATCACCGTCAATCGCAATAACGTCAAAAGTTTCCGGTCTTCGCTTCGTGGCGCCCACACCTCTTAGCCGGTTCCAAAAGCCGGCGCTGCCATTTCCGAAGAAAGCGGGCAAAGTCTTATGACTATCGCCATTGACAAGGTGCAAATTCTTTTTGTAGCCCACCTTTTTCATTTCTGATTGCACAAACTCCGGACCTGGATTATCCACTCCTGCATAATGAGGTATCCACAGATCAAACCCGTAGATCTCTGCTTCGTGACACTGTGACGCTACCATGGCGAGAGAAAAACCGCGTCGCACACCGACCTCAAGATAAGTTTTGGGCTGAAACTTCATGGCAAGCCAGTGTAGAACCGAGCGTATCTCTATGCGGCCCGCTTCGACCATCTCGAAGACGATTTTGGAGTAGACCGGATCCGGGGTTAGTTTTTCGAAAACCTCAAGAGTCTTCTGTCGGTTCTCTTCGTCAGCGATTGCCCGAAACAGATCTTCCGCGTCCACGGAACTCCAAAAATCAACATTCATGGGTCTATAACTCAATTGGTTTCCAGGACCATTTGCACGGGATATCCAACAATCCGCCTACCTGAGGCGTCTTTACATACAAAGGGATCCGCTCCGAATCTATAATTTCGGTAATGTTATCGCTGTCGACGTAGAGGCGAAACCAGAGCGTATACATTCCAGCGCGTAAACTCAACCGCGGAATTTCTATAGTTACGTTGTGTCGCCCCGTTTCAAAGGTCGGTCGCTCCCCAAGCCAATCGGTTCGAGAATGGATGAGAAACCGACCCTCCACATCTTCAACAACGAGATTCAGATAGCATCCGACTAAACGGCGATCAGTGCGGAAGTCCATGCTTGCTGTCAACCGCGTGTCGGAATCAAGTGATGTGGGGGCGGTATCAACTGACGTTTCGTCGGAACCCGCCCTCATACTAGTGCTCAATACTTGTACGCCGGGAATTTCGTTAATGTGCTCAGGCGCGGGGTTACGCAAGGAATTACTATAGTGGTGGATTGCTTCACCCACGGAGCCAAGGAAGTCGACCATGCCATGGTTCAATACAAGCCCGGTGGTGCACAGTGATTGAACGGCGGCTAAATTATGACTCACAAATAATACCGTGCGGCCTTCTTTTGCGACATTGCCCATCTTGCCCAGGCACTTCTTTTGAAACGTAGCGTCGCCGACAGCCAGCACCTCATCTACAATCAGTATTTCCGGTTCAAGGTGCGCCGCTACGGCAAACCCAAGGCGCATGTACATGCCCGAGGAATAGTATTTGACGGGCGTGTCGACAAATTTCTCGATTTCAGCAAAGGCCACTATCTCATCGAACTTACGGACGATTTCAGCCCGCTTCATCCCCAAAATCGCGCCATTGAGAAACACATTCTCCCGGCCCGTCAGTTCCGGGTGAAAACCGGTGCCAACTTCCAGCAGACTGCCAGTTCGGCCGTAAAGCTGTGCGCTGCCCGTCGTTGGTTCGGTAATACGCGAAAGGATTTTGAGCAACGTTGATTTTCCTGCGCCGTTGCGTCCGACCACCCCCAGAACCTCGCCTGGTTTGACCTCGAAATTAATGTTCTTCAGCGCCCAAATCGTCTCGGTTGGTTTCTGTCCATTGCGCAGACTCTTAAGAGGCGCGCGTAAACTGGCCGTTAACGCCTCGCGCAAGTTCGTCTGGACCTCGCGACGCGCGCCAATCCGATATTGCTTACCGACATTGATGACTCTGATGATTGGCTTCATCTTCCTAAACAATGTCGGCGAAACTCTGTTCCATCTTTCTGAACTGTCTGGTGGAGAAGAAAAACAGGGCTAGTGTTAACGCGGTCGCAATGCCGAGTGAGCCCCAATCAAACGATTGTCCGAATAGGGCCGCGCGATAAGCCGGGATAATTCCCGCCATCGGATTCAAGGAATAGAGCCATTTCCATTTACCAGGCACCACGCTGGCGGGGTAAGCGATGGGAGATACCAACAGCCAGATCTGCACCAGAAAAGGAATGGCAAATTTTACGTCCCGGTACTTCACGTTCAACGCAGAAAGCCACGTGCCGAAGGCAATCGCCAACGCAGTAGTCAACAGCAGTAACGGAATGAGGACAAAGAAATTTGGCGTTAGTCGAATGTGATAATAGACCATCAGCCCCAACAGCAATGGAAAGGAAACGATCAGATCCAGCAGGTTCGCACACACTGAAGCCACCGGGATGATCATTCGAGGGAAATAAACTTTGGTAATGACGTGCGCACTGCCGACAATACTATTGCCGCTGGTCGTCAGCGCATTAGCGAAGAATGTCCAGGGCAACAGACCGGCAAGAGCGAAGACTGGATACGGAATTCCTTGTGAGTTGATTCGCGCCACTCGACTGAAAATCAACGTAAAAATCAGCGTCGTCAACACCGGCTGGATGATCGCCCATGCCGCGCCCAGTAAAGTCTGCTTATAGCGGATCTTAATGTCGCGCCAGATCAGGAAACCGAGAAGCTCGCGATATGTCCACCAGTCTTTGAGAGCAAACTTAAGAGGTTTGCGCGATTCAACAACGAAGAGCGGCTCGTCTGGAATGTGTAAAGCGGGTGGTGCCAAATTTTCCGAGCTAACGACAGTCTGCATTACGCCTCATGATACGAACTCTGTGCCATTTCAGCACGTCAGATCGATCAGTTCGCGTCGACCACAATTGATTTTTTGGACGCTTCCGCCCGCAAATTCATCGGCAAAGCGCCTGGATGGAGCGGTTTCTTCAGTGCTTCGGCGAGTTTAGCCAACAGTAACTGGACGGTCAAGCAGGGTGCGGTTACGAGGAGGCGAGCATTAGCTGACATTTGCGCGCGACCAGGTTTTTGACTTAGGCCGCGGGCTTTGCGGTACACGGATCGCGGTGAATGTTCCAACGGCTGAACGAAGCTTGAATGGGCTTTCGTCGTCATCGGTGCTGGTGACAAAGACAACTTTGCCAGCGATCGAATCCCTGGATTCGAATTTGCCCTTGAGCACAACTGTGCCCACTTCGCGACAACACGTTCCCAAAGGCAGTTCACCGTCGCCGGAAAAGCTGATTCGACCAGCATTTCTCGACCAGACCGCCGGCAACCAGGTAATTGATGGCTTCTCATTGGATGTACCTGCACTCATCAGGAATGAGCCGGATCCTCGAGGCCTACCTTCGAAAATCACTTCTTCTTTGACCCCACCCAGCACGATCGTCACGCGCCAGCGGCCAACGGGATCGAAAGCCGGTGGCTGAGTCTGGAGCGCGCGTGAAGCTTTCATGGGCGACGCAATTCCAAAAAACACGAACATGGTTAGCCACATAAAAACAGCTCTGGGCGCTTTAGACATCTCTTTCTCCAACCCCTAACACAAAAAGAGAGCAAGGCGGCCAGTCAAAAACCAGCCGCCTTGCTGTTACGTTGTAGCCTTCCCGCGATCTGCTCGCGCGCGCAGCGGGCCCGGCAAACGAGTTGTTAGCTGCCTGGCCCAACGCCGGTGCAACCAACGCACCCATCGGTTGCGTTGCCTCTAATCGAGTTGTTGCCGAATGTCTCAACGACACCGCCGGAACCTATCAGCACACCATTGCCGGTATTGTTGACGATCTGGCACTGTCCTATTTCCACGCCAGATGGTCCGCCGGTATTCCCCGCACGAACGCCGGTACCATTGGTGGAAATCAGGCTGTTCCACACGCGGATCGTGGCAACTCCGCTCGTGGAATCGGCGAAGACACCGTTGGTGGTGTTATTGGAGAACACACAGTTATTGGCGATTATGCGAGTATTGTTTTTCGCCTGAAGACCGTGATTATTGCCGATGAGCGAAACATTGGAGAGGCTGGCCTTGACCAATCCCGAGCTGGTATTTAGATCCAAACCGGAGCCCGTGTTGTCTCTGATCACGGTGTTTCTGACGTTAAGGTTGATATCACTGCTCTCGTTAACCAGAATGCCCGGACCGGCGAACCTGAACATCACACAGTCTTCGACGTTGACGGTCTTGGCCTGAAGTATATTCATCGCCCGTAGGCCATTACAGAACCCGTTAATCGAAATGCCTCGGATTGTGACTACGTCGGTAGCGGCTGCGTTGACAGTAATTCCGGTGACCAGCGAGGCGAGAATCGAGGCCATCGTGCCCGTCCCGTCCAGCGTGATCGACTTCGTGATGGTCACGGCGCCAAAACCACCTGGATCAAGCGCGTCGATTTCACCGCACGCAGCTGTCTTCGAAATCGCACCGGCCCATGTCTTGCACGGCGCCGTGCGGCTACAGGGATTGGCGTCGTCGCCGACGCCGGACACCCAGGTGCGCGATGCCTGCGCCTGGGCTATTGATGCAAACGCGAGCAGGAAAGTCGCGATTACAAGAAGCTTAATTGTGAACCGAAACTTGTTCATTTGGAGTCTCCTTTTTTTCAGTTGAAGTTGGGGATGGCCACCAGTTGAACGCGGATCCGTTCCGGTCACTGTTGTGCCGAGTCTTCCCAGGGTTGACGAGAAATACATTGTCATTAAGAAGCCTTCATTTACCACAAGAAAGCAGGCGAGCGCGCATTAAAGCACGCTCGCGCTATTCGAGACAATCGTCATGTACATGGATCATTCGTACATCCGATCGTGTTACGCACGTGGTTAGCTGACAGGATCCAGGCATTACCTGTCGCCGCCGTGACCGTGCCATTGTTGATGTAAGCCTGCACCTGGCTGATAAAGTCGTTCAGCTTATTGCAAGCCACATTCGTCTGACCGCTATTAATCGCGCTCAATGCCGCAGTGAGCTTGGAATTCAAACCTTGCTTTTGCGTGCCAGTGAGTGACGAAGCATTGACTGAGTTAATCAAGTTCTGAACCACCTGCTGAGGCGTCAACACCGTGACCGTAAAGGTGCACGACGACGTATTGCCATAAATATCCGTCGCCGTGTGCGTGACGTTAGTCGTCCCGATCGGGAAGACTGACCCACTGGCCAGGCTGCCTGGATTGCGCGTGACTGATTGCACGCCGCAATTGTCGGTCGCCGTCGGCGTTGAGTAGGTCGCTTTGGCGCCGGACGGACAGGTCGGCTCGATTGTGATGTTCGCCGGACAACTAATTACCGGCGGCGTGTTGTCGACTACCGTGACGACTTGTTGGGCCGAACTGCTGTTCCCATGCGCATCAGTTGCCGAATATGTCAGTGTCGTTTGACCAACCGGGAAGAAGTTTCCGGAAGGTACTCCGCTGCGCGACGGTGGGTTCTGAACACCCGGACAATTGTCCGTCGCCGATCCGGTGCCCAACGTGCCATCAAGATTGCTGACGGTAACGCCGCACGAGGTTGCGGCCGGTCCGGTATTTAGCGTAACTGCGGCCGGTGGAGTTACTACCGGCGCTGTATTGTCGATCACAGTCACCGTCTGCTGCGCTTGGGCGGTGTTACCTGAGCGATCAGTTGCGGTGTAGGTAACGGTTGTGTTTCCGACTGGGAAGACATTTCCCGCCGGAACGCCAGTCCGTGTGACCGTCACGCCGGGGCAGTTGTCTTGCGCCGTCGCCGTACCGAGCGTCGCGTCACTGACAACTGTGCCGCAGGATGTTGCGCCCGGACCGGTGTTAGCAGTCACGTTAGCCGGCGCCTGAATGGTCGGCGGTACGGCTGGGCTCTCGTGCACGGTAACCATTTGAACGCCCGTTGCCGTATCACCCGCACCGTCAGTTGCGGTGTACGTGATCAAAGTCGTTCCGGTCGGGAAGACGTTGCCCGGTGGCACTCCACTGCGCGCGATGGTCACCGAACCGCTGTTGCAAGCGCCGCTGTCTTCCGCGGTCGCCTCTCCCAGCTCCTCGATTTGCTTCGTACACGATGAAGTGGTTTCACTAATGTCCGGTGGGACATGAAGAGTTGGCGGCGTCGTGTCATCGGGGACCGTTACCGTTACAGTTTGCACGCAAGACGCGACGCTGCCGTTTTGGTCGTCTGTTGCCGTCCAGGTGATTTGCGTCGTGCCACCGGGGAACGGATCAGACAGCGGCCGGCCGTCACTGCGTGCCGACGTCACATGCACGTCATTGTCGGACGGGTTCGTCGTAGGCGTGCCAGGATTTACTGTTGCTTCGCAACTGCCTTGTGGAGCGGTGGCGCTTACATTCGCCGGGCATGAGATAGTGACCGGCGGCCTGTTGCCCTGATCTATAACTGTGATGCTCTGATCGCAACTGGCCGTGCGTCCACCCGCATCAGTAACTGTCCAGTGAATTCCAGTAGTGCCGACCGGATAAGGATCTGTAGCCACGTTGTGCACCACGGGTGGCGTCACCAGATTTCCGTTATCGTCGTAAACGGCTGGTGTGTCATCACTGCGAACGCCGGTGACCGTACCACCACCTGATGCACTGATTATGGGTGTGCCAGGATTCACGCAAGCCTGATCGGTCCCTGGTGTGCAAGTGTTTTGGTCGGCCGTTCCTTCATTCACAGTCCTGTTGGGTGGACATGCGATCGTGGGCGGATTGCTATCCAAAACCGTCACGGTGAAGGTACAGGTCCCACCATTTAGCTCTGACTGCGAGATTACCGAGTGCGTACCCACCGTAAAGAACGAGCCGGATGCTGGATTGTTTGTTATTGCTCCACAGTTACCGGTCGGCACCCCCGCTGCGTAGGTTACAAAGGCGCCCGGCTGGCCGTTCTGTGTCGTGTTAGCAGTCACGACCACATTGGCTGGACAATCCAACGAACATGTCTCGCTCGATGTCCCCTCGACACGTAAGGTCGCAGTCGACGAATCGTTGTCGGCGTTGGGGTCGGGCACTGCCGGCGGATCAGTCTGCAACGGTTGCGTGCTGGCCACGCTTGCTGTGTTTGAAATCAATGTTCCTGCCGCCGTTCCGCTGATTACATCGTAAGCGGCAAGGAAGCTGGCAGTTTCACCGCGCGCCAAAGTTGGGATCGTGCAGACCGATTGCCCGGTGCTGGCGCCAACGCTCGGCAAGGCACAGTTGGTGCCGGTCGGCGCGGACACGGCCGCAAATGATGCGAACGTCGTATTCGCGGGAATAGCGTCTGTGATCTGAACATTCGTAGCGTCACTTGGGCCCAGGTTTGTCACCTGCACCGTAAAGACCGCTTGACTGCCTGCGGCTACGGTATCGTCGGCCGAACCCTTTGAAATCGTCAGGTCCGCGCTGGGGTTTGCCGCGTCGATCACGGTGAAAGAACTCAACGCGTAAACCGCACCACCGAGCGGCTCGTACAGAATCACCCGCCAATCGCCGAGACTCGAACCCGCGGAAAGTGTAAACACGTTTTCGCCAGTTCCGAGCGGGACGTCCCGCACGAGTTCAAATTTCGCGTTTGACCACAGGATGTGCTGACCTGCTTGTCCGCCGACAACTTTCGCGCACACATCCTTATTCGAGTCCTGCAAGTTGAACACACTCTTCGGAGTGTTCGTGCAAGCGCCGGTGCCGGTTCCCGCAAAGATTCCGATACCCGGACGATCGCTGCCGACAGTGAATAGCGGAGGATTTCCAACGATCGAAGAATCAGCAGGCGCTACCCTTCCAATAGTCGCTTTCCATGTACCGGCAGTCGGAGGCGAGAAAAGGAAATATTGCGGATTTTGCGTGATCGTGCCGCCGTTGGTCTGATTCAACTGCGAGTCGATCCAGTTCATGTAATAGTTATTCGGTACGGTGAAATCGACGCCGTCAGTCTTGGCACAAACTTCTTCGCCGAGGCCAAACGCGCTCTTTGGCGTAACGCAGTCGGCAGCGTAAAGCGTGACGCTTTCACCTGCCATAAAGGCCGACGTGGATGCCCACCTGGACGAATGCCGCGACAGCGGATTCATGTCCTTTAGAGCCAAGCTGCTTACTCCGTTCGTAGATCTGACAAGGCGGCGCGAGCTTGAGTCGGCAGACCGAAACGGCACGCCAGACGCGAACGCACCCAAAATCAGAATGACAAGGATGGCAAAGTAATTGGGACGTGTAACTCGCGATCGGCGATTGTTTGGAGTTTGCATTGTGTAGGCCCTCCTGGGTTGTGTGGCAACTAGCTACGAGAGACAGCAAATCAGGCTCAGAAGTGCGTCCGGAACTTTTTTGGGTTTACCTTTAAGGTCTAGCCGGATTCCTTACAATGGGCGACTGAGGCCGGATACTCTAATTCGAAATTCGCTAAGTCGTCAAGACTTTTCCGGCATTGCAAATTAGCTGCAAGCCCCTGCTATGTCGGGTAGGCAGGGCTTAGTGACGGGTGAAATGACGGGCGAGCGTTAACATTCAAAGAAAAGCAGCCGCCTTGATACTCCAATCAAACGACGTTGTCAATGTTTTTGCTACGAAACTTTTTATTTTTTTGGCTTCGTTGCTACGACGCCTAGGAGTAGAGTTTTTGCGGAGTTGGGAGATCGAAGAATTCAGGCCGACTTGTCGGATTTCTGCGCTTCGAACACTGATCTTTGGAATTCCTGATCGAGGCGGTCGATACACAGGTTTCGCTCGAGATTCACTACGGCTAATTCCCTGATGACTTCATCCTTTTGCGCCGCAGGGATTTGTTCGAATTCATAGACCTTTTCCTGGACGTGCCAGAGCTTGCAATTCGTTTCGGCCAACTGCGAAAAGAGTTCGCCGATGCTTCCCGAAAAATCGGAGATAGCGTTCCCTTCTTTTTTGTAGACCTTGTTGGCTGCGAAGGTCAGTCGCTCGATCGATATTTGTCCGGCAATGGCTGCTCCGACAAATTCGTTTATCTCATCCTCGAGCTGCTTCTCCTGCGCCGTGAGGCTGGCAATGCGCTCGGCGTCGTCCGTATGCCAAAGTTTCAGCTTGACCGTCGTTAACTTGTCAGCGAGAGTGCCGAGCGTCTCTGCCATCGATCGACCGTGCTCCTTGAAAATCCTCGCTATTCGTTGTGTGTGGTTTGCGCCAGCGCTGGGCGCTTGTTCTGAAGACGGTTCGCGAAGTATTCGACGGTCCGCCGAATACCTTCCTTGAACGGCACCGACGGCGACCAGCCGAGCAATTGCTTTGCGCGCGTAAGATCGGGACGGCGTTGACGTGGATCGTCCATCGGCAGTTCACAGAAACAAATCTTTGGCTCGACGCCCACCGTGAGTCCTACTTCAGTTGCCAGTTCGCGCATCGTGAATTCGTGATCATTACCAACGTTGACGGGTTCGTGCAGGGTGTCGCCATCAGCAACATTCATCAGTCGTACCATGCCCTCAATCAAATCGTCTACGTAACAAAACGAACGCGTCTGGTTCCCATCGCCGTAGATTGTCAACTCCTCACCGCGCAACGCTTGTACGATGAAGTTCGAAACTACGCGGCCATCGTTTTCAAGCATCCGCGGACCATACGTGTTGAAGATGCGGATGATGCGCGTGTCGACCTTGTTCTGGCGTTGATAGTCCATCATCAACGTCTCCGCCAACCGCTTGCCTTCATCATAACAACTGCGCACTCCGATTGGATTCACGTTTCCCCAATATGTTTCCGGCTGCGGATGCACTTCCGGATCGCCGTAAACTTCCGAAGTCGATGCCTGCAAAATTCGCGCGCGTACGCGCTTCGCGAGACCTAACATGTTGATGGTGCCCATCACATTGGTCTTCACGGTCTTCACCGGGTTGTACTGGTAGTGAACCGGCGACGCAGGGCACGCGAGATTGTAGATTTGATCGACTTCGAGCAGGATCGGTTCAGTCACATCATGCCGCACTAGTTCGAAACGGGGATGATCGAGCAGTTGCACCACATTCTCGCGCCGGCCCGTAAAGAAGTTATCGAGACAGAGAACTTCATGACCGTCGCGGATCAAACGGTCGCAAAGATGCGAGCCCAGAAACCCTGCACCGCCAGTGACCAATATTCTCATCGAGCGTCAAAAGTACCTGTAGGTCATTGAAATTGCAATCGGCAGTCTTTCCCCAAAAACGACCGATAGTAGCGACAGACCGACCAACGCTTAACCACCAAAGATCGTGATAATATCGGCTTCAATTGCAATTTCAGAGGGGGCAGAGGGAGATCGCTGAAAACAACAATTCGCGGAAGTTGTTTGTGACTGGTGGCGCCGGCTTCATCGGATCGGCCTTCGTCCGGCTGGCACTGGCCGAGGTCCCGCAATGTGAGATCGTCAATTTTGACGCCCTCACCTATGCCGGCAATCTCGAGAATCTGGAAGGTGTCGACGAGTCGAGACACCATTTCATCCACGGCGATATCTGTGATCGCGGCGCCGTGTTGGCAGCGCTCGATGAAAGGACGGATGCGATCGTCAATTTCGCCGCTGAGTCGCACGTCGATCGCAGTATTCATTCGGCGCATGAGTTCATTAAAACGAATGTGCTCGGCACGCAGGTGTTGCTTGATGCGGCGCGCGAACATGGGGTAGGGCGATTCGTACAAGTTTCCACTGATGAAGTGATGGGCAGTTTGCCCGAAAATGACGAGGCATTCTTTACTGAGAATTCGCCGTTTAAGCCCAATAGCCCTTATGCCGCTTCAAAGGCGGCGGCCGAACAGCTTGTGCGTGCGGCACATCACACCTTTGGCCTTGACACGATAATCACGCGCTGCGGGAACAACTATGGTCCGCGCCAGTTTCCGGAAAAGTTTCTGCCGCTGGTTCTAGCGAATGCCATGAACCATGAACCCATTCCGGTTTACGGTGACGGCATGAATGTCCGCGACTGGATTTACGTCGAAGATCATTGCCGCGCGATTTTGCAATTGGTCGAGGATGGTCGATCAGGCGCGACTTACAACATCGGCGCGCGAAATGAGCGAAGGAATCTCGATGTTGTCCACACTGTGCTCGACATCCTGGGCAAGCCGCATTCACTGATTCGGTTCGTCAAGGATCGTCCCGGCCACGATCGACGCTATGCAATCGATCCCAGCCTGATTGAAGACGAGCTGAACTGGCATCCGAGGGAAACATGGGAAGGCGGACTCCGGAAAACGATTGATTGGTACCGCGATAACAGTGGCTGGCTCGATCACGTTCGTTCTGGTGAGTATCGCGAATATTATTCGCGACAATATGGAATGGAGGCCGGCGCCCATTGAAAGTCCTGGTCACCGGCGCACATGGTTTGGTTGGTCGCGCAGTGACCGATCATTGCGCTGCACAAGGCGATCAAGCGATTGGATATGACCATCGTTCCCTCGACATCAGCGATGCGTCTGCCGTCCGTTCGACACTTCAGGAAACGAGACCTGACGTTGTGATCAACTGCGCAGCGTGGACGGATGTTGATGCATGCGAATCTGATAAGACACGTGCGCAACGTGCCAACGCGTTTGGGCCTGAGCTGCTGGCGAACGCTTGCCGGGAAATCGACGCACTGCTAATCACGATTTCGACCGACTATGTTTTCGACGGCACTAAAGATGGATTTTACACTCAGCACGATCAGCCGAACCCCATCAGCGTCTACGGTCAATCGAAACTCGACGGCGAACGTCGTGCGCAGATTAGCTGGGCGCGAACAATCGTCGTTCGCAGCGGCTACATCTTCGGCGCCGGCGGCAAAAACTTTCTGAGCACGCTTCTCCCGCGCGCCGCGCGCCATGAACCATTGAAAGCGATTTCAGACATGGTCGGCACACCGACCTACGCGCCGCATCTCGCGCGGCGACTCCGTGAGCTGGCATTCCTCGATCTGCCCGGAATTTTTCATGTGGTCAATAGCGGCGACGGCGCGAGTTTCGAGACTTTTGCGCGAACTGCGCTGGAAATCGCTCGACTAACTTCAGCCCCGGTGGAAGCTGTGTCCCTTGCGGACTTGCGGCGGCCGGCTCCGCGACCGCGCAATTCCCGCCTGCAATGCCTGTGGTCGGAAGCGCTCCGCCTTGATGCTCTGCCGCACTGGACCGAAGCCTTACACACTTTTGTTAATCAGCAGAGTGGCAGTCAATCTGCCACGGTTTAAATCCAAACCAGCGCAGGTCAAAACCGGCAAAGCCGACGGGCGACGGTGAGGGATTCTGATTTGCCTCGTTTCAAGGGTCTGTTATTATGATCGCCTGTTGCCCGAGGCAAATAATTCAAGGAAATAGGTTTTTTGGTGTAATGACTCAAGACGAACGCTTGCTCCCAGTGAGACCTCCGCGCGAGGCAGATGTGTCACTTGCGGAAATCGCGCAAGGCCGTGCATACGGAAAATATAGCCGCTACGGCAATCAGCCGGAAACTAACCTCCGCGAATATCTATTCATCGTTCTCAAACGCAAATGGCTCATCCTGAGTTTGGTGCTTGTCATCACTTCGCTGGTTACGATTCAGGCTTACCGCGAACCTTCGATCTATCAGGGCAGCACGACTATTCGCATTGAGCAAAAAGGCGGAAACATTCTGCAAAACGGGACGTCACTCGTAATCAACCAGACCGATCCGAATTTTTGGGGCACGCAACTTAAGCTACTGCAGAGCCCGATCTTAGCAAGGCAAGTAATTCTCACGCTCGAGCTGCAGAACAATCCGGACTTCATGGGTGGCAAGGCGAACAGCAGTGTCTTCTCTTCCTTGAAGCGAATCTTCTCGCGCGACAAAAGCGCAACGAAGTCCGCGCAAGGTCAGACGACCGAGCCACAACCGATTGGGGAAACGGAATTGTCCGATCGTCAGCTGACAACCGAACAGTTGGCGAAGTTGGAACCTTACGAAGACGCAATCATCGAGAATGAAACCGTCGCACCAGTTGAGAGGACCAACCTGGTTGTGATCAATTACACGCACACCGATCCGGCAATGGCCCAGCGAGTTGCTAACGCGCTGGCCGATGTCTTTGTGCAGAACAACATCGAGCGGCAGGAAGCCGGCACCAGCAAAGCAGGAATCGCGCTGGCGAAAGCGATTGCTGAATATCAACAGAAGGTCAAGGAGGAACGCGACGCGCGCTTCAACTTTGCCAAGGAAAACAATCTGCCATTGACGGCCACGACGATCAACCTCGAAGCGGAACGCGAAGGCGAATACAGCAAGCAGTTGCTCGACGCTGAAAACCAGCAGCGCACTTTAAAAGCTGCGTACGAGGCGGCCAAGAATTCCGACGACCCGCTGAGCAATCCCGAAGTTCAGAAAGATGAGCACATTCGCAAGTTGCGCGATGAACTCAGCGACTTGACTGAAAAGCGCAATGCATTACTACAACGCTTCACTCCGGAATGGCCGGAAGTTAAGGCGATCGACGCGCAAATAAAATCGAAAGAAGAAGATTTGAAAAAAGCGCCGGTGCAAATTCTGGGCGCTATGAAGAAGCGCTATGAAGCCGCTGAAGCTCAGTACAGGGATCTCGTCAAACAGTACAGTGCGGCCCACGGCAAGACTACTGCGCAAACGAAAGCCGAAATTGATCTGAAAGCGATGGAAGCGCAATTAGCGACTGACGAGCAATATCTAAATACGCTATTGCAAAAGAAGCGTGAGCTGGAGGCGGTTTCCGGAGATGGCAGCACTAACGTCTCAATAGCCAACTACAGCCGTCTACCCAAGGAGCCGATCGGCCCGGCGCGGCTGCGCACAATCGTCGTGGCATTCCTGTTGTCGCTGATGGCCGGCATTGGTCTGGCGTTCCTGCTCGACTTCCTGGATGACAGCGTGAAATCGATCGACGACGTTGATCGCTATATTCACCTACCCGCGCTGGCATTGATTCCAGCTGCGCGAAACGAAAAAGGAAGGCTGCCTGCCCAGACGGAACCTTCGCCAAATCCGTCGACGGCGCTCGCTCTCGTCACCGACGTACGTTCGCCGATTGCGGAAGCTTATCGACACCTACGGACGTCGCTGTTGCTGTCGTCTGCCGGCAATCCACCGAAGACGATCCTGATTACTTCGAGCCAGCCTTCGGAAGGCAAAACCACGACGGCGATCAACACCGCATTTATGCTCGCGCAGACCGGCGCAGCCGTGTTGATTATTGACTGTGATTTGCGTCGTCCCCGGTTGCACGCGAACTTCAATCTTTCGAACGCGCGCGGGCTGACGAATTATCTTTCGGGTGAGAGTCCGATCGATGACGTGCTGCAATCCTACGAGAAAGTGCCGAACTTGAAGCTGTTGACTTCAGGTCCTATTCCACCGAACCCGGCAGAGTTGCTCGGCTCAGAGGAAATGCGCAAGCTGCTCCAGTCGCTCTCGGAACGATTCACGCACATCATCGTCGATTCGCCGCCGGCAATTTCGTTTACCGATGCCGCGATCCTTTCAACATTTGTCGATGGTGTGATTCTCGTTGTCCATGGCGGGCGCAGCTCGCGCGCGGTTGTTCGCCGTGCGCGGCAACAACTGCTGGACGTCGGCGCGCATATCTTCGGCGTCGTGCTGAACAACGTGAAAACCGAAGCGCACAATTACTATTACGGCGGAAGCTACTATTCGGCATACTACCAGTCGGACGATTACACTGACGCTGACGAAGGCGCCGGAACCGCACGCGCGGCCACGCCGTAGTCGACAAACTGCGAAGAATTTCTCAGCACCCGTCACCGATACATGCCCGGACAATTCTGTGTCATCGCGCCTGACGTAAAGCTCGGGCGCGATGTAAAAATTCATCACTTCGTCAATTTGTATGGTTGTGAAATCGGCGACGGATCTACCATCGGATCGTTTGTTGAAATACAGAAAAGAGCGCGCATCGGCCGCAACTGCAAAATCTCCAGCCACAGTTTCGTTTGCGAAGGCGTCGAGATCGCAGATGAGGTTTTCGTCGGGCACAGCGTGGTATTCATCAATGACAAATATCCGCGCGCGACCACAGAAAGTGGTGCGCTGCAAACTGAAGCTGATTGGAAAGTAGTTCCGACCATCGTAGAGTCGCGCGCCAGCATCGGTAGCAACGCAACCATTCTTTGCGGCGTAACGATCGGCGAAGGCGCCATCGTCGGCGCGGGTGCAGTAGTCACTAACGATGTTCCGGTGGGCGCCACAGTTGCAGGAAATCCGGCGCAGATAATCCGAAATTCGAAATCGTAGTTATGTCCAAACCTTACGCACCAAGTTCAGCTCAAATTCATAATCCACCAGTGGCAAACGTCGCCGTGCCGTTCGTCGATCTAAAGCAGCAGTACGCTTCGATCAAAACAGAAGTGGATGCGGCGATTGCCCGCGTAATCGAGAACACCTCCTTCATCCTGGGTCCGGAGGTGCGCGCCTTTGAAGCCGCCTTCGCTGACTACGTGGGCGCACGCGCGTGTATTGCAGTCAACAGTGGCACTGCGGCGCTGCAACTGGCGCTGATGGCGGCCGGCATCGGTACCGGCGATGAGGTCATCGTCCCTTCATTTACTTTTTTCGCCACCGCGGAAGCAGTTTCGGTGCTTGGCGCCTCGCCTGTCTTCGTGGATGTCGATCCGCTCTCCTACACGGTAGCGGCCGCGGCAATTGAACGCGCCATCACGCCGCGCACGCGCGCGGTTATTCCGGTGCATCTTTATGGTCAGGCCGCCGATCTCGATCCCATTCTCGAACTCGCGAGCCAGCACAATCTGCATGTCATCGAAGACGCCGCGCAGGCTCACGGCGCCGAATATAAAGACAAGCGCGTGGGCGCGCTCGGCAGCGCCGGCTGCTTCAGTTTTTATCCGAGCAAAAATCTGGGGGCCTACGGCGAAGCCGGCGCGGTCGTGACTAACGATGAAGAGTTAGCGGCGCGCTTGCGCTTGCTGCGTGATCACGGCTCAACCAGCAAATACGCGCACGCAATCGTGGGCTACAACTTTCGCATGGAAGAGATTCAAGCAGCGGTGCTGAACGTGAAGCTGCGGCACTTGAACGATTGGAACGATGCACGTCGGGCGCGCGCCGCGAGGTACAACACAGCCTTGAGCGATTCAAATCTCGTGCTGCCCCGCGAGATGGAGTACGCGCGTCACGTCTATCACGTTTACGCGGTTCAGTCGGGCAATCGTGACGAGTTGCAGAAGCGTCTGACAGCGGCGGGAGTGCAGACTGGCGTTCATTATCCAATTCCCATTCACCTTCAACCCGCTTACGCATCCCTTGGCTACAAACGTGCAGATTTTCCAGTGACGGAAAGTCTTGCAGAGCGAGTGCTCTCACTGCCAATGTTTCCGGAACTTTCGGATGATCAAATTGATCGGGTGGCGGAAGCGATAACGGCGGAAGAGTAAGTAGTGCCTCATTTTGAATTCTCGGCGCGCCTCTGCGATATCTCGGCTCTTCCTCGGGTAAGAGTCTTCAGTTGGTTATTAACCGCAGCGCGCTGAGGTCTTCGCAGACGAAGGCAGAGAAAAGCTGAGACGAGGCACTAACGAAAATCTAGCCGCGCTTCTGCTTTCGTTGCTGAGCGGCATCAGATTGGGCTTGTCGCAAACGCTCGACAATCTTCTCGTCGCTAAATCGCTTCGCGCCTGCCTTAGTTAATTTCGCGAGTTCTCTCAAGAGTGGCTCATCAATGGCGGTGAAGTTGAAACACGCTTTGCCTTGCATGCGCTTCTTCAACTCAGGCGACATCGGGACATCAGGCGTGGCATAGACGGACATCAGATGATAGCTCACATAGGTCTTGCCCAGCCGCACGCCGCCAAACATCAACGGATAATTC
>JBKPPE010000215.1:0-2747 GCA_046733375.1 Acidobacteriota bacterium
ACCGGGAGCTACCCCCGAATTTGCCACTTCCGGCGCCAGGTTGGGATGCACGCCAAACGAGCCGCCGCTAACCGGACTGATCGGAACCAGCATTGACTGCGTCAATCCGAGGTTCGGGGAAGTGCTGTCGTTACCGCGGACAGATGCATAAGTGCTGAACTGATTTATGTCCACCAACATGTTGTTGCAGTCCGAGCCACCGCTCAGGAAAACGCAAACCAGCGCCTTGTAGTCATTTGCGATTGGCGTCGGCACCATCGCGTTCAAAAGCGAGAGCCGGTCCAGGCTGCTGACCATAGCCGCGGCGGTCAACCCACACGCTGATTCGACGAGAAACTTTCTCCGTGATTTGTTCATGATTTACCTCTGGACCTGAAACTGCGACGAAGTAGTAACCAGATAAATTGCGGTGCGTGTTCGCCCTGCGGCGTCAGCGCTGCTAATTCCAGTCACCGCATTGATGATGCTGGTGCGCATGGACGAAGACATCGTGCCGTGCATCAAGTTTGTGTTCAGCGTGTCAACCAATTGACAGGTGCCGGCAGTACAGGCCGCGGCCATCGCCTGGTAGGCCGAGTAATTGGTCTGCGTGCCACTCGGCCGATTCGGAGAATTCACCGCAATCCCGTTGCCACTGTTTGCCAGGAATAGAGTGTTCACGAAGTTGGAGCGCTGGTAAGTCGTGGAAGTGTCGAGAATACCGAATTCAGGCGCAAACAAGTTGGCGCCAGGCAATGGATAATCAGCCGGAAAATAGCTGAATACTGTCGGCGGATTAAAAACGTCCTGGCCGAGCGGTGTGCTCAGACTGGTCACGTTCGGCGTCAGGAAGAATGAGTTGGCAACGAGCACTCCATCGGTGGCCGCGTTGAAGGTGCGGAGCAGATTCATCATCAGTTGCGCCGGCTCGCGTAGTTTTCCGTAGTTCGGATCGGTCTTGAAGTCGCCCCGCGCTTCGGGGTCCAACAGAATCTCGGTAATGATGGCCTTCATATCACCGCGCACGCCCGAACCGTTGTTTGCGAAAGTGGCTGCGCAACGTCCGACATAAGCAGGCGAAGCATTGCTCGATACCAGGTGATGAATCAGCTGGGTGCACAAATATGGACCGGTGTTTTGATGGTTGAAGAGGTTGTCGATCGCGGCGTTCAGCTCCGCGTTCTTGTACGCCGCCATGTTTGCGGCGTTACCGGTGCAGTTTGAGCATGCTTGCAGTTGCTGCCCGTTTAGCAGGGTCTTCGCGCCGATATCAAATGGGCCGTTCGCCCCGGTGTTATTGCTAAAGGCCATCGGCGTGATGTAGTCGAGCACGCTAACGTTTGGGACGCCATTGAGGGTCACCGACTTGGTGGGAATTATCCATCCCGTGAACACCCGCGCGAAATTTGTAATCTCAGTCTGGCCGTACGTCGGAACGCGATTGCCATTCGTGTCGAGAATCGGCGTGCCGTCCTGATTGAGCAGGTCTGTCCCGATTGAGAATAGTTGCATTAACTCTCGGGCATAGTTTTCATTTGGCGCCACACGTGAATTACCAGCCATGTCGAGATACTTGCCCATCCCCGGATTGAGCGTGATGTCGAATAACAGAGTGCGGAAGTTGCCGAAAGCATTTCGATCAATGGTTTGCAAATACGGCGCATACCAACTGGCTTCGCCGGGCGCGTTGAGATCTTTGGCGCTTACAACAATCATTTCGTGCAGGGCAAAAGCGACTCGCTGCCGCAACTGATCCTGACCACTCAGCGCGTTTACCACGAACTGCTTTTGCAATTGAAATGTCGTGTAATTGTCTCGCAAGCACGTGTTGTCACACGGTGGGTTCGTCGGCGCGAACTGGGGCCACAACTGCGTCGCTGGATAATTCGAAAACAATTGCGGATTTGCGGCGTTGTCGATGAACAGCGGTGAGGTGTTGAATTGCTCGTCGATGTAGGCCTTCATGCCGATCTGTCGGACCCGGTTGAAATCTGAAGCGTCGCCTTTTAAACCCCAGGATGCTTGCTCAAGGAATCGCCTGATGTCCGCGTCTGCCGGAAACAATGGATCGTTGTATTGCGCTTGAAACTGCGCGAGCGACATTTGCGTCGCCGCACCCGGCGGCGTTGAGGGCGCTGGTGTTCCCGTCGCCCCCGGATCATCCGCCGGCCCACCGCCGATTGAACCAATCCCGACGCGCACTCGATTGCTCGCCATGCCGTGCAGATTCACCCGCACCAAAACGTCGCCGAGATTACTCGGCATCTGATCGTTTAGTCTTACAACGATCATGAATACACCGTCGAAGTTCGGAACTGTGCCTACGTATTCGACCTTCAACGGATAAATAATTCCGGACGCATCCTGTGCGTCAACGGTGAGAGCGTTCGCGCCTTCGCCCTGCAGAAATTGCAAGTCCGTACCGAACAAGCTGATGCGCGTGCGCGGATCGGAAGCATTGAAGTTCGTTTCCATGCTCAGCGAAAAAGGCTCGCCGACCAAAGAGACAGACTCGAGCACTATCGCCCGCGTCGACGCCGCCGAGACGCTGTAAAGGATCGGACTCTTCAGGTTTGCCCCTAACGCCGATTGATGCACGCCGGCGAAAAAACACAAAAGAGTCGCGCACACGACCGCCGCGAAGAGTGGGCGCCAACAGGAAGCACGATGTCTCATATGGGGATGCTCTCTCGTCAAAACAGGTTACGAATCGACAATGAGGCTGGCCAATTTCTTGCTTGGTGGAGGGGCCACCGGGCGACTGAAAC
>JBKPPE010000216.1:0-8443 GCA_046733375.1 Acidobacteriota bacterium
GATCCCACCTGCGAGATAGCCCTTCACATTTTCCAATCCAACACGCGCCAACCGCGTCTGCGCTTCATGTGCCTTCTCTTCAGATTCGGCGACTATGACAAGCGGCGTTTCCAGAGCGATCAGCGTTCCCGCCCACGAGGCGAACTGTCCGCCCAGACCGATATTCATTGATCCCGGCACGTGAACCGCACCGAAATCGGCCGCCGAACGTACATCGAGAATCATTGCGCCGTCACGTTTGTGCTCGGCGACTTCTTCGGGCGCCATCATTTTCAAACTCGGCAAATCACTGAGCGGCGCAGCTCCCGCGCGATTGATCTCAGCATCTTTTGGAAAGTATGCCGGAGCAGCTGCCAGATCCGCTGTCATCATGCGCACGAACTCGTCCTTCGTCATCGGCTGTAAGGCATAGTTGAACTGGCGCTGACTGCCGATCGTCGAGGAAGTCTCTGACGAAAGATTTTTGCCACACATCGAGCCGGCGCCATGCGCGGGATAAACCTCGACCGCATCGTCCAGCTTCAAGAGCTTGTTGTGCAGCGTGTCATACATCATCTCGGCCATCATCTGTGGCGTGTAGCCCTTCCCGCCGGCCAGGTCCGGCCGCCCGACGTCGCCAATGAACAACGTGTCGCCTGTCAGAATCTTTTTTGGTTCATCAACGTTTTCGGAGTCAGCTACCAGCACACAAATACTCTCAGGCGTATGACCTGGCGTTTCGAGAATCTGAAGGCTAACGCTGCCGATCGATAACTCGTCGCCATCCTTGACGGCGCGATGCGGGAAAGCGGCTCCGGCCTTTTCGCCAAACACAATTTCTGCGCCCGTCCGCGCCGCAAGTTCACGGTGGCCGCTGACAAAATCAGCATGCAGATGCGTCTCAATGATGTATTTGATTTTTAGGTTGTGCGCCGCTGCTTCTTCGATGTATTGGTCGACATCGCGTTGCGGATCGACAACCGCAGCTTCACCTTCCGCGCCTATCAGGTAAGACGCGTGCGCGAGACATCCCAGATAGAATTGCTTGAAATACATTCTGCGACACCTTCGAATGTTTGAGATGGGTTTCGGTCGAGCGGATTCTCTCGCAATTCCGCACGGTGAGCAAGCAGCTTCAAGGGTAAAAGGAAAAAGGGGAAGAGGGTAAAAAGATAAAAAGGGTAAGCGACAATTTCCCCTCTTCCCCGTTTGCCCTCTTCCCCCGAACTTAATCCATGACCGATCAACGTCGACGGCGGACTAATCCTGGTTGTATCCGTAACCCGCATTCTCAGCGCTTTCAATTTCAATTTCCAGCGTCCGTTGTGAGATTGCCAGAAACACGCTGAGGCGTACATCCATACGTTGAATCCCCTCGGCGGCAATTTTTGCCCGGTCAAAGTCATACATCGCCAAGGTCGCAAGCGTATTGGAGATCTCGACAGCAGCGGAAGCGACGGGATTGTCATTGGATGTGATCAATTCGCCATCGTCATAAATGTCATGTCCAAAGCCGTTCATGGTTACCGCGGCGGCGCTAATCTCGTTGAACTGATCGATGAGCGGATCGACGATCTGAAACGCACGGGTCGCATCATATCGTCCCAGCACTGCGGCCATCTGCAGAAGCGTGTCCATCTGTTGCGCATCCTGCGCGCGCGCCGACGTGGTAACAAGATTCTTCGCCTGCTCGATATATTGCACCGCCAACGAACGCTTTGTTTGCGACCCAATGTTTTCCAGGATTTGCGTTATCAGGTTGATGCGTTCCTGCGCGGTCTTGAACTTGCTCACCAACCTCAGCGCCTCCTCGATGTTTCCTTTTGCCGCGGCATTGGTGACTGCCTGTTGTCTCAAGTTATAGAGCGCTTGTTCGCGCTGCGTCGGATTACTGATGCGCTCTGCGATTATTTGTTGGGCGCGTTGAGCGTCTCCGCTGTTCGCCACGCGCGTCACCACCTGTTGGAAAAGGTAGTCGCGCATCGGCACCGGCGCTTGCGAGATCGTGTCCAAAGCAACATCGACTGACTCGTTACTGGCAGCGTTTTGGTATCGCTGCCACTCTGCCGGCAGTTGCTGCATAGGTCCGGTTAAGTCGGCCACCCTCTTTTCGATTAGGGACCCACGATCAGCCGCGTATGTCTTCACCTCGGAGTCCAGCTGTCGAATAGTGGCCGCCAAAACGCGCGCGTTATCCAGCTCCGGTGTGTAAAGAGCCAAGTCAGCCGACGAGAACGTTAACAAGTCGGTGACGACTTTCAGAAAGAGTTCGCGGAACTCTTCACCCGAAAGCAGGCCATTGTGATCCGCGCCATCGCCGCTCTGCTTTACGATTTGTTGCGAGGTCCTGAGTACCTGAAGAAGACTGCCCGCGAGATAAGCCGCTTCGCGCGTTTTGATCAGATCCTGCGACTCGATCCGCTTGGCCATCGCGCGCGCGAGCCGGCTGGCCAAATCCTGGTCCTTCTGCGCGAGGCGGTTCAGCGTCTCGATCAGTTGCGAAGAGAAACTGCGACTCAACAGGTCCTCAGCCAGTTCGTAGGCCCGCTTCGGATTGGTGGCGATGACCTGATTGACCAGTGTCGATTCGAGCTGTATCTCCGGATCGACTTGCCCGTACAGCGCAAAGGGTGTTTCCGTCGATTGTCGCGTCGCGCGCAGAAACTTTAGCGCCGCTTCAGGATCGTGCGGCGCGAGGACACGAATCACCTGTGTGCGCAATTTCATTCCCAGCTGGCTGTCCTCGTTTTCCGACTGCTGATCGACGTGCTGAGCGATGACCTCCTTCACCGTTTCCATCGCCTGCGCCATTAGCTTCTGCGCCTGCTTTTCATCCGAAGTCCACAGAAGTTGCGCGGCTTCGAGCTCCATCTCGACACGATTTTCCGGCCGGCGAAATTGATCCAGGTGTTGCGCAGTTTCGAGGAGCAACGCCATACCCTTGGCCTTGCGCGTGCTCTCGTTTTTCTGCGTACGGATTTCTTCGTCGGTGGCCTTACGGAGTTCGTTGACCTTGATTTCGTAATGCATCGCCGGCGTGGTACCCGTTAGGTCGCTGGCCGGTACAACGTCAAACCGGTAGGCGCCGGAGAACTCGCTGATGAGTTCGACATATGCGACGCCCTCACGCTCATTCAAGTCACTTACCTCCTGCAGCAGCTTGCCATTAGGCAGGAACACCCGCACCACAATGTCCAGGTCGGCCGGGTTGATTGCCAATTGTAAGAACTGCTCTCTTTCAAGATTGATGGTGTAACTATGCGTTTGCCCGACGCGCAAGTCTTTTTCCACCGAAGTGCCGGTTTGAAGCGTAGTGGATAATCCTTGCGCAGGACTCGAAATTGCAGACAGAACGAGTATGGGGATGAAGAAAAGAAGGCTGAATCGACGCATGATCAGCTCCTTCGCAGTATCAGATTCGCTGGTTGCGGACAGGCTGGATCTAAGACACCGCAGCCGATCCTTTGGTTCCGGGGTAAACGATGACTCTTAGGAGATCAAAATCAAACGTGGGTTGCCTCGTTCATGTGGGTGTAATACCAGCAGTCGCTCTCGTGTGTAGGTTTTTAGCCGCAGCGAATAAGTATGTGGTTACTTTTCGCCGGGCCGGTACCGGACCACCGCCTGCGCCTCAATGTCCTTGGCTGTGAACGCCACCGGCTTCAATTGGCCCTTCGCGAACATTTCAGCCTGATCGGCGAACCACGGCGAGTCGCGGCGCGAACTTTCGCCGTAAGCAAGCACCGAAAATGCGCGCGGCACGTCATCGAATTCGACCGCGAGAATCCAACCATCGCCGCCGCTGGCTGACAGTTTGCCGTCAGCGTCTCGAGTGAAAGCGAGTGCCCGGAAGCATCCCATGGAAGAAGCACAGCCGCCCACCGGAACATCAACGTTGCCGCGCCGCACCCGATGAACATCTCCCCAAGCGATGTCCCAACTGCCATAGCGTCGCGCCGTTTCCGCGATCGCCCAGGTGAAAGACGCGACGGCGCGATCGGGATCGGCGAGGCCGCTGGGAGTCTTTAACGGATCAGCAGCGCTCCAGACTTTCGCGAAACGCTTTTCGTCGGGCAAGGGCGTGCGGTTCGGCGGTCGTAAGCCTGAATAGTCAGCCCACCAAAGTTCGAAGAGGACCGCGCCTTTGCTTTCGGGCGCTGCAGTGTTATCCCAGCGCTCGAGCAACGAAATCGCGGACGCGACATCTCCAGTGGGCTCCTTCGCTTTTACCGCGGCGATCAAATCCGGCTTGACTCGATCGGCAAGCAGCATGCGATAGCTGTGCTTCAGCCGAACCACCTCTTCAAGACTCAATTTGTTATCGCCGCCGATTAATTCAATTGCGAGCTGGCCGCGCAATGACAGTTCCGGCGGCTCGAAATTCGGATACGCATTCCTGGTGTCGATTGGACCTTTCACATTCGTGAAGTGCGGCGAATCGTTTTCGTTATGAATGTAGCCACCGCGCGGGTTCAATACCTGCGGCAGCGATTCAAAGGGAACGTAGCGCGTCCAAACGTCGCGCATCGCATGGGCCGGCGTCGCTGACGCATCGCCGCCCGTCGGATGGGGCAATGACGGTAATGATGCATTCCAGATGAAGTAAATGTTTCCGGCCAGATCGGCATAGGTAAAATTCGAAGTCACACGCGCGCGCAGCTTCATCGCTTCCTTCCACTCGGCTAGCGACGTCGCTCGCATCATTCGTAGGAATTGTTCGCCGGCGCGAAACTCGCCATCGCCGCCCGTCTTTACGATGTAGATCTTTCCGTTGGCCCGATAGATCACCGGACCCAAAGGCGTCGACCAAAATTCACGTGTCTCAGTCGAGAGACCTTCACCATTGCGAAACGTCACCGTGCGAAGTTCTCGGGTTAGCGCGAGTGAGGTGCCATCGAATAGATAATGATCAGGCGTCTTGGGATCGACATCGAGCGCATAGACCTCGGCGAGATCCTGGCTGTTATTCGTAGTCGACCAACCAAGATATCGATTGAAACCGCCGACCACCGTGAACGGCCCGCCGATACGAAAGTCGCCATAGAAATCGACCACGCCGGGCACGGTTAGCTGGGCTTCGTAATAACCGGCAGTCCAGGCGAGATGCGGGTTGCGCAGGAGAATCGCCTTGCCGGACTTGGTGCGGCTCGGTGCAAACGCCCAAGCGTTCGAGCCATCGTTACTTTCCAACGGGTCTTCGTTGCCGGCTCGGCCTTCATTAGTGACGGGCCTTTCAGGTGCTGGCGTCGGCGTTGGCGATGGGTTGAGCTTTGCGAGAAACGCGCGGGCCTTTCTGATCGACGGCCCCACGGCATCAATCGCCGCCACGTCATAGCCGCTAAAATCGTTCGGCATGTGCGGTGGAAATTCTGTCGGGTGCAATTCAATATAACGATTCAATCCGGCGGCAAAACCATCGTAGAAATCTCGCGTTTCCTGATCGAGCAGGTGATAAGTCTGAATTACCCGGTTGCGCAAAGGGAGCGCCAGAAAATCCGATTCGATGTTGTCACGACTGCCGGTTAAATGCGCTAACTCTCCACGCGCTTCCAAAACGTTTATGGCCGTACGTGTGCCGTAATCTTCGGATTGCAGCCAGGCCAGAGCGTAACCTGCCGCGCGTAGATTCTCGGCGCGAATATGAGGGACGCCGTGCGCGGTGCGAATGATCTCCACTTGCCGCCAGAGTTCGACGGGTGCTTGATCAGATTTTGAGGTGATCGGCCCGGGTAAGTTTTGCTGGGCCAGGATCGAATATGTGACCGAGCAAGCTAGAGCGATTGAAATTGAACCAACAGCAAGGAGTCTCTTCATGAAATTATTGTGGCGATTTGAGAGTTAGAGTACCAACTTCAGTTGGGTTTTTACTCGGCCAGAGAAGAGCCCGACTAAAGTCGGTACGCTAACGCCGCGGAACAGATTCCGGCTTGTGGGTAGAATCAAGCTTATCTATTTCCTTTTCTGACTTACCTCAATCGTAATGTAGGTCACCGCGTCCCACGCGTTATGAATCCCGATGAACAGCAGCATTAATGCCGAGAATCCGACCACGAACAGACTTCGATGGGCGTGATCCCGGATGAAGAAAGCAGTGGCGAGGGCGACCGCGTACGAAACCAAAGGCAGCCCCACATGCCAGAGCCAATCTTCGAAGACCAGCCGATATGATTTCAATCGTCGCGCGCGCAAAAAGGTAATCAGCGTGTAGAGGAGACCACCAACACCATACAACCCAATGACCAGCGCCAAGGGTGACAAGCTGTGCCAGGGCGCGCTAATCATCGCCGCCAACAACAGCACCGCACTGAAATGCACAATGGTCGGCGTGCCGAAGGCCTGAATCTCGTGGGTTGTGGCCCTACGCCGTGAATCCGCGATTAACGCGATCACGACAAATTGTAAGCCGGTGAGGGCCGCCGCTGACGACCCGATCAGGAAGAAAAAGGTTTCCCACGCCGCGAGTTGTGTATGGGCTTCTTCCATTGGTTACGACTTCAACTTGTAAAACTCGCGCGCGGGCTTCAGAGGCCGCAGCATCCAGTAAGGACGGCGTTCACCGTTGGGAGAATGTTCGCGAGCAGGTCGGGTCTGCGCCAGCCATTTCTTGTAAACCTCGTGAGACTTCGCGGTGTCGACGTGAATGTCGCCGTACTTGTCCGTCGGGTCAGCCTTGCGCACGCGGACGACCTGATGCCAACAGTGCATTCCCGAAATTGGATCGGGGTGAACCGGAAACGTTAGGTTCTGGTGTACGCCGACATCGTTCCACCAGATGCGCAAGGTGTCCTTGTCGCTTGATTCGTAAGGGCCAACACCGGCCTCGCGTTTCAATCCCCATCGGTCGCCGTCGTGATCGAGTCTCACCGTCGCCATCATCTGGCGTTGACCAGTCTCAACGATTTGCTTCCCCTCCCCGCGTGCGGGGAGGGGTGAAGGGGTGGGGTTACGGCCGTCGCCCGACCTCTCCCCTAACCCCTCTCCGCTTGCGGAGAGGGGAAACCGCTCATGAATCTTCCAACGGCCCATGTGATGGCTGCACGCGACGATGCCCGGCTTGATGCCTTCGGTTACCCAGGCGCGCACAACGAAATAACCAATCTCAGTTTCAACCCGGACCAGATCGCCGGTACGCACACCTAGGTTCGACGCGTGACTCGTGTGCAGCCAGAGCGGGTTCGTGTGCGCGATTTCATTCAGCCACTTCGCGTTCGAACTGCGCGTATGAATCTGAATCGGGAGACGGAAGGTTGAGATTAGAATCGTTTCGTCAGCCGCGAGGTTCTGCGGATGAACGTGACCGCGGATGTACGTGGGAATCGCATATTCCGGCCAACCCCAGGCGGCGATGGTGCTGGAAAAGAATTCGAGCTTGCCACTCGGCGTAGGAAAGCCGCGCTTAGTTTCACCATCAACCTTAATACCAACCAACCGTCGGCCCTCAGCATCGCCATCAGGACCAGGAAGCGGAACGACGTTCGGTGAAGCAGGTTTCGCCGCGCGCGTGAAGACACGACCGAGATCATCTTCACGCACATCGTCGAGTTCTTCGGCTGGTACGGTTTGCTCGTAGAGCGCGCCCGTCTTCTTCTTGATTTCGTACGATCCGTAGCGGCGCATGAATTCGAGCGGCGTCAACCCCTCACCCGCAGCCTTCTCAGGCAAACCCGGCAGTGAATTCTCAAAGATCCATCCGTAGTATTCATCGACGCTCAAACGTGTCCCGGGATTTTTCTTCGACTCAACAAACTGGCGAATGCCAAGCGAGCCGTCGCGATCGATGCGCCAGGTCAACTCCATCCAGAATTCATTCTCTTCCCAAACTTCGCCGGGATTCACTTCGCGAGTGTCTGATACGTTATCGCCGTTTCGCTGTCGCGCCGCGCGCATCACCGGCTGACGAAACCCCAGCCATTGCGAGTCATGCGTCTCGTACGAATGAATGTCGTGACGCTCAGGCCCCAGACCCATCGGCAAAACGTAATCCGCAAAGTAAGCAGTCTCACTCCAAACCGGTGTCAGCGCCGCGTGACAACCAATCAGATTTTCATCCGTTAGCGCTTCGATCCATGAGAAGCCGTCAGGATTCGTCCACACCGGGTTGTAGACGCGCGTGAAGTACGTGTCCAGGCGACCGCGTCCTTCCTTTAACAAGTGCGGTAGCAGAAAAGACATCTCGTGCATCGACAGCGGAAACTCCTGCGGCCAATTGATCTCGCCCCACATCTTCGGATGTGGCGGCGTGTGAATCGGCTTCGGCACGAACTTGTTCCAGGCGTTGGGGAACACACCGCCTTCCGTCGCAACCGCGCCCATCAAGCAGTTCAGCATTAACAGACAACGCGCCACCGACCAGCCATGACTGACGCCGGAAGTCACGCTGCGCCAGTTGTGACTGCTGAGTTGCGTGCCCGCAGTCGATACAAGTTTCGCAATCGCTTCGAGTGTTTTGGCGTCGACGCCAGAC
>JBKPPE010000217.1:0-5574 GCA_046733375.1 Acidobacteriota bacterium
GTCGAGAAGATCCTCACTCATGCAGCGTCGCGCGTTCCCGTGCTCGCGGAAGCAGGAGTCAACCCACGTCGCGCCTGGGCCGGGCTGTACGAAATGACGCCCGATCATCACGCGATCATCGGCCCCGCGCCGAATGTCAAAGGTCTCTATTTCGTTAACGGCTTCAGCGGCCACGGCGTGATGCACTCACCCGCGTCAGGCAAAGTCGCCGCGGATCTAATCCTTCGCGGCTATTCAGATTTAATCGAAGCGAACCAACTCAGCATCGAGCGATTCGCGCACGGCAAATTGTTGGAAGAAACGGCCGTGTTATAAAGCGGTGGCAGCGCTTCACTTTAGGTTCTCATTCAAAATCCTCGCCAAACGAATGCCGGCGCGCTTCAGTTGATCGTCCACCTGGGACTTGTGGTTGTTGTAATAGGGAAGCCCGAGTTGGTAACGACCGTGCGAATCCTTGGGGCCGATGTCTGAATATGCATTGTTGGCGATAAGGTGCGCGGCCTTCGCCCAGTCTTCAATGGTGGGGCGGCTGACGACGCTTGGGGTAGATCCAGGAGACGCCTGGGCTTGGGCTTTATCTGAAGTCGTGAGGGTGTTGAAAAGAAAGTCGGCGTACGCGCTCTCGCTCGAAATCGACTGAACCCGCATATTCTCGCTGAGGATCGCATCGTCCCAAATGCCGTGGAGTTTCCAGCTGCTGCCGTCGATCCAGACAACTTTTTTAGTGTTGCCGCCGAAATCATTATCGTCTACACAGTGTAGCGGCTGATGAATGTCGCCGACGAAATGGACCAAAAATTTCAGCGCTTCATATCTGCTGTTGGCGTAATACCCGGTTCTTTTCTTGGCCAGCACGTCCTGGAAGATGACGATCGCAGAAATAGCACAACTCCCATTAGGCGTTTCGGAACAATCGCGAACCGCATCGTATTCCTTAAGTAAAGGTATATCGACGAAGTGCCACTGCGGAGTCTCTGGCCGAACGCCGGGCGCGTTGAATGAACCACGCAGACCATCGGCCCAAGTGGCGATGCTGTCCAGTGTTTCGCCTTCGGCAAGCAAATCGTTAACCTCGGTCCGCGCATTTTCCGAGAGCAACTTGAAAGCTATACGGGCGACAATCGCGTGGCCTTTATTTCCCCACGCGGCCGCTCGCAGCGGCATTAAGAGCACGGCGATCAGGGCAAGACTTAACAAGGCGGCACTTTTTCTCAGCAGGCGCGATCTCATGTGTGACTCCTTTCGCGAAAGGCGGTAAATAGACAGGCGGTGGCAACTCCGAACCTCGCGTTCATGGAATGCCCCGCTACAGGATATGGCGAAACTAGCGATTTCGTTTCGCGTGGTATTACGTCTTCTCCGGAAACTTGAATCCAATGTACGTTCCCGAACTAATACCCATCAGGCCCAACAGTGTCGCGCTGAACTCAGGCATTGTTAGATTGTTGTACACGGACGAGACGAAGATGATGCCCAGCACAATCGTCCACGCGAAGATCTGAAACCGGTGAAAGCTGTAGCCGCTACCGTCCGAAAGAATATCGCGCAGAAAACCATGGCTCACCCCCTCATCTGCTGGTCGAGTGTTTGCCTGGATCTGCTGATTGATCTGTGCCAGCCGAGTACGGCTGGTCTGCACTTGTGCGTTCAAGCTGTCACGATTCGCAGTGTCTTCCGGCAGCAGGGTGCTTTTCGCGTTCAGTGAGTCGACCTGGGCTTGCAGTTCCGGAATGCTCTGTTCAAGCGACAGCTTTTCAGCCGAAAGACTCTCCAACTGGTTCGAGTTCGCGTTCATCTTGCCTGAATCGATCATCGCTTCACAAAACGCGGTGCCTGCGCTGATGCCCATCAACGCAAGCAGCGACGCGGTAATTGTGTCGAGCGCGTCAGTGATCAGCCAGATCGTGACGTAAGACGCATAAATCAGGAAGAACCAGAAAGCCATCTGCGCGCGCCCGAGGTTGAACGGTTTTTTCTTTCCGGGTACGGGACAGACGCCGCCATTACGAATGAGGCTGGTCTTCCCGGCCAGCCAAATCAGCAAAACGAGGGTCAAAGCCACTATTATCAGCGCAAGCACTCCATACGCGGGGGAAACCACCGTCAGGGGAAGCGGATTACTTTGGTCGTACTTCGAGTCGAAAGGACTCTGGTTCTCAAGCCCGACGCTAAAGGCAACAGGCTTTCGTATTCCGTGTGGCTCACCTAACAAGTCAACCCACACCTGCTTGTTTTCAGGCGTGATATGTAGATGAAAATGCACGTGGTTTTTGCTGGTGTGAATCTCTTCTGGATAATTGCCACGGATTGCCAAACCGTTCAGATACGGAACAAGCTTTGTGGGGTCGTTCCTAGCCGCCCATTCATTCAAGTGCTCGACCTCCACGCGAATGATCACGTCGAGTTCCAGATGGCCTTCGACTCCCACCACCTTTGGCGCAGCAGGCGTCGGCGAGGCTATGGGTGTTGCGGCCAGTGTTGGCGAAGCCGAAACAGTTGGGGATGGCGTCTGCGCACTTGTCAGCGCGGGCTGGATTACCCACAGGAGCAACAGCGTTAGGACGATCAATCTGCTTAGGAGGTTCAGCATTGTCGTAATTCTGATTTTGGTCCGTCGATGGTCGACTGTGATGGACTAACGAGGGTGCGGAGCCTATCCAAATTGTGTTCATGTGTCAAGATTTCGCCGTACTTGATAAGAACTACGCAAGCTGCTCATGCAGCTCGATAGGGTCCTACTCTACGGTCCTTTTGCGCGTTTGCGTCTTTGCGTGAAACTACCTGATTAAGAAGGTGGTGTTCACGCAAATGGCGCCAGACCCAAAAGACCGCAAAGTCAAAATGGACACCAGCGAGCGCGGTAGCCAGTTTCAGAAATTCGCGTTATCGTTAACGGCGATTTGTTCCCGTCGGAGGTTTATGAAAAGAAAGATCAGGCATGGCCTCCTGGTCCTGTTGGCCTTAAGCGTCGCGACACTGGTCTGCTTTGATACCGGTCAAGCCAAAGTGCGGAGCTCAATGATCGTCACGACGGATTGGCTCGCAAAGCATCTGAACGATGAATCGCTCGTGTTGCTTCACGTAGGGGATAAGAAAGAGTATGACGCGGCACACATTCCCGGCGCACAATTCATCCAGAATTCGGACATTTCAACACCGCGGGGCCAGGGGTTGATTCTCGAGTTGCCTGCGGTCGCACAGTTGAAGGCGACATTTGAGAAGTTTGGTGTCACGGACAACTCGCGCATCATCGTTTATTTTGGGAAGGATTGGGTGACGCCGACTTCGCGCGTTTACTTCACGCTGGATTATCTCGGCCTGGGCGATCGCGCTTCGATTCTGGACGGCGGCCTGCCGGCGTGGATTGCTGAGAAGCGTCCGGTAACGACCGACGTTAGCGCGGCAAAACCAGGCAGTTTCACGCCGCATCCGCGCACGAATCTGGTGGTCGATGCCGCCTGGGTAAGTGGAAATATCAACAAGCGAGGTGTGGCAATTCTCGATGCGCGCGACGCGAAGTTCTACACCGGCGAGTCCGCGGGCAGCATGCCGCGCGCCGGCCATATTCCAAGCGCCAAGAGCATTCCTTTCGGCAGCGTTGTAGAAGAGTCAAACAAATTCAAAAGCGAGGACGCCCTGCGACAAATTTTTAACAACGCCGGCGTGAAAGCAAACGACAGCGTTGCGACCTACTGTCACATCGGACAGCAAGCGAGTTTGCTCTATTTCGTCGCGAAGTATCTTGGGTACGACGCCCACCTCTACGATGGATCCTTCGACGAATGGAGCAAACGCCCTGACCTCCCGGTGGAAAAATCCGAAGGCACGCCCACCGATACAAAACCAAAACAATAGGTCGTCGCAAATCGAAAATTATGGAAAGAAGAATAACGAGCTGGTTTAGTCCTAACCTGCAAATGGAAATGCCTTTGGTCGCGTATGGGCACAGCGGCCAGACGCTGCTGATGCTGCCGACGGCGGCGGCCGATTATCTCGAGTACGAACGGTTTTATCTCGTGGACTCAATCAAGCCGTTCATTGAAGCCGGCAGGATTCGCGCGTACTCAATCAACAGCGTAAACAAGTGGAGTCTGCTCAACAAAGAGATGCCGCCCAAACTGAAGGCGGAGTTGTTAACGCGCTACGATCGATACATCACGGAAGAAGTTCTGCCTTTAATTCGAAATGAAAATGAAGAAGCAGTCGCGCGGCCGATGACGACCGGCGCGAGTCTCGGCGCGTATCTCGCGGCGAATGAATATTTCAAGCATCCCGACCTTTTCCGCGGGACGATTCCGATGAGTGGCAGCTACGACATTCGCTCGTTTCTCGATGGCTATTACGACGACAACGTTTACTTCAACAATCCGGTCGATTACCTCTCGAATTTGAAGGACGATCATTACCTGCCCATCCTCCGGAAAGCAGATGCAATCTACATCACGAGCGGGCAGGGGGATTACGAAGATCCCGATCGCAGTAAACAACTGTCCGGAATTCTCAAGTCAAAAGGAATTCCGCACACGTTGGATTTGTGGGGACCCGACGTCAATCACGACTGGCCGTGGTGGCGAAAGATGCTGCCGCATGTGTTGGGACTAATGATAAATAAATAGCGAAGGCGACGGCCTATTTATCATTTGTCATTTTCCATTCGTCATTTTCCATTTCTCATGGTTCATTTGCTGAAGAAAAGCCGGAGCGCTTTACAGCAACTCCGGCACAAATGACCAAATGAACACTGTCAAACGACAAATGGAGAATAGTTTTTATCCCGGTGGCCCATCATCGCCCTTCTTCCCTTTCTTCTTTGCCGGTTCAGCTTCGCGCGGGCGCGTTTCCTGATGCGCAGGAGTACCGGCGGGTGCGGCCGAAGGCTTTGGAGGGCCTTCCGTGCGCGGCTCCCCTGGCTGATCCACTCTCGGCACCGGCGGCAACGTGGTGTCCTCCAGCTTCGGAGTAGTGATCGCGCTCGGCGGCGTGTTCTCGTCACCGGGTGAAGGCGAGGCTTCAGGCTGCATTTGCGCGCGTTCGAGCGCCAGTTCGCGCTGGCGCTGCTTGAACATTTCGCGCATGTCTTCAGGCATCGACGGCGCTTTGGGAAAATCTTCCTTCGGCTTGTCCTTCAGAAAATCTTTCATGTAGTCGATGAAGAACGGCAAGGCGCCGTGCGCGCCGGTCATCTCGTTGCCGAGATTCTTCTTACGGCCGGGATAGCCCATCCAGACGCCCGTCACGTATGTGGGCGTATAGCCGATGAACCACACGTCGGTGTGATCGTTGACCGTGCCCGTCTTGCCGGCGAGCGGCACGCCGAGTACTCCGGCGGCCGAAGCGGTGCCACCCTGAACCACTCCGCGCATCATCGACACCATCGTCAACGCAACGTATTCGTTGACGACCTTGTAAGTCGTCTTCTCCCACTCTTCCAACACCGCGCCGTCGCGATCCAAAACTCTGCGCACCATGTGCGGATCGACGCGCACGCCTTTGTTTGGAAACGCGGAATAAGCCGAAACCATCTGGTCCAGCGGCACTTCAGTCGCGCCGAGCGCTGACGGCAGATACGGCGCC
>JBKPPE010000218.1:0-3817 GCA_046733375.1 Acidobacteriota bacterium
CCGTTAGGGCATTGAAAGCGTTGCGGGCCGCAGTCGCTTGACCCGCGTGTCGTTGGATCGCTTCGGAAATGTTGACGGTTAGTCCGTCATGCAGAAATCGGTTGCGAGCACGAATGCCCCAAAGCGGCGAGGTCCTCATCAAGTTTGCGGAAGCTTGTCCCGCATTTTGGACTATGCCATCGCCTGTCCCGACATCGTGAAGCGCGAAGTCGCTGAAGGGATGGATTATCTTGTCGCCCAGCGCTGCGGGCACGGTGAATGCCCCGCCGTTAATGACGGTACCTGCGGTGGCGGTCGTAAACGTGCGTGTGTGGCACGCAGCGCAGCCCACCTGGGTGAATAGTGGGTCGCCCCGAAGTGCGGCCGCGGGTATTGGATTCTGACGACCGGGAGCGCGAGTCGCTGCCAGGAAGTCAGCAAACGCCAACACGTCGCCGCCGTCATCTTCCGGATCAGCTACCGGATCGAATTGAGTTCCGAAGTTTACGTCGATAACACCGTCGGCAGTACTGGCCGGGTTCTCATGGGTTCCGGCGTCAGCGGCCGAAGAGCTTCTCCCGCCGAATCCATCGAACTTATTCGTAATCCCCATCTCGTTGAGATAGGCATCACCAGAGAACGACAATAGGCTGGCGTGTTGCGCCTTCCATCCGAATCGGCCAATCCGCAACGTGTTGTTGGCCTCAACTACCGGCACCGCGGTCAAGGCGCCACGCACCGCGGACGGCTCTGCGGCCACGTTGTCTTGCAAGGTCTGATTCGCGATGCACTCGACAAAGCCGTCACCCAGCGCCTGAGTAACGACGCGGAAGGCCCTGACGTTTTCGGCCGTGGTTATGTGCTCGACGATGTCTGAGTCAGTTCCTCGAGTATGAATCAACTGACCGCCAGGAGCATCAACGAAGTTCCCGCCGGAAAGATGACCGGCACGAAACTCCATCTGCTGGCCGAATGCACCCGTGTCAACAGCCTGGTGACAGGTGACGCATCCGACGTCGTTGTAAGTTGGTCCTAATCCGTCGGCAACGGTTTCTTCTTCTTCGAAGATGAACTTGTTGTCCTCGAATCTTCCGTTGCCGCGCGCTGTCGGAGGCACTGCATCTGCTATGCATTCATTGATCGGTGTGCCTCGGGCGCCGAAATTGTTGAAGAGATCGTCGGTCTTAGCGTCCATGTCGGTGGTGAGGGCCTCGGTCGCCGGTGCCGCGGCGGCGACTGCTCCGTCAGGAACTTCGCTCGCGACGCGATTCAGGTTTGCTGTTTGAGATTGACTTGCGGTCGGTCTGGACTGCCACAAGGGCAGCGTCAGAGCAAACGCAAAGAGAAACCAAGCCAAAAACTTCAGAACGCTGGTTTTTGAAACTGTCGTCATGCTTTTTACCTCCTGTTGAGAACCGCGCTTTGGCGTGGGCACAAAGCACCCACAATTTGCCCATGGCAAATCGCACTGATTGGCCCGTTACCCTGAACCCCTAGGCTCGTAGATTGACGGAAAAAACTGTTATTGGTTTGCGTCGGGTTTCCAGATAATCCTTGGGGGAAGCATCTGGAGAAGCTGGGCGATTAGGCTTCAAAAACTGAAGAGTGCTATTTGTTGCAAGCAGCGCGAACTTTAACCGCGAACCCGGTTGCTGTCAATACAAATTTTTGCATGACGGTAATGAAATTTTTGCTCGGTATGTACGCGAACCATTTGAATGGACTGGGAGGCTGGAGGGTAAGTGTGGATTTATGGCTTGTTCTTGCGTTCAGCCTACGTGCCTAAGAGCGTTCCGAAAATCCGCCGAAGACAGCCGGTGTTTGAACGCTTCCACGCCGTTGATTGATAAAACCGGAATGTCATTTCGATATCGCGCAAATAATTCCGCGTCACTCTCAATATTGATCTCTTGAAGTTCGTACAATGCGGCGCAGTTCGCCTTGGAGATCTCGGCTTTCATTTCCTCGCATAGGTGACAACCAGGTTTGCTGTAGAGAATTAACTGCGCGCGTTCCTTCATTTTTGAGCCTCTTCCGTTTTGGTTGGCGAAGTAGCCTCTTGCCAATTTCGCCATGATCGATGTATAAGTTTTGGCTGCCGTGGCCAGTTTATTACTTTTTTTTCAGGTCCGGCGCACTTCTAGTGGCCATATTTAAGTTCGTTTCACAGAGACATTTTTACGCCTCGGAGCAGGGGATTCTGTAATTATCGAAAGATTCCCGACGCATTAGTGTAAACGCAGTTTGGTGTTCGTGACTTTCAGGGGAGGTCAGCGGAGTTGGATCAGAATCCAGACGCCGGAACATCTGTAACAACTACCGAGAAGCCAGCCGGGCCCCCAGTGGCGCCGCCGGCACGAGGCGCTGCGACGCCCGTTCCGAAAGCGGCGGCCAAACCCGCAGTCGTCGTTGAATCTGTTCCTGAACCTGCGGTAAACAAAACGCGTCGTCGCATCGTCTGGTGGAGCATCACCGGATTTTTGACCACGTGTTTCCTGATGTTCGTGCGGTTCTTCCTCCCGCGTTCCATCACTGAGCCATCAAGCACATTCAAAATTGGATTTCCCGGCGACTACGCGCTGGGAGTCGATACCAAATATCAGCAGCAGTACCGCATCTGGGTAGATAAGACCTCAGATCGTTTGTTCGTCGTGTACGCCCGTTGCACGCATCTGGGCTGTACGCCTGACTGGAAGCCGAGCGAAAACAAATTCAAGTGTCCCTGTCATGGTAGTGGCTATGACAGCGAGGCAATTAACTTCGAAGGTCCCGCGCCGCGTCCGATGGATCGCGCACACGTCGAGCTGGATGCCGAAGGTCAGATCGTGGTGAACATAGCCAAGCTTTATAAATGGGAGAAAGGGGTCCCGGCCCCGGGCGAATTCAACGATCCGGGCGCCTACATCCCGCTATAGTTCTGCGTTACCAGTGGTGATGAGGTCAGTACCGGGAGCGATAGCGACCGCGTAAGAAATGGACGAGCCAAAAGAGACAAAGCAGCTAACCGGCGAGAAGTCGGACGTTGGCTTAGTAACGCGTGCCAAAGAATCGGCCGTCGCGTTGAAGGACCGCGCGCTCGAAGAAGCGAAGGAATATAAGGACCCGCAGCAGACGCAGGTCTGGAAATCGATTTTCCGCGTCTCGCATGAACGTTCCGATCCGCGGAATCGCTCGCTTGCCATTCTCTCGAACGTCTTTCTGCATTTGCATCCGGCGAAGATCAATCGCGACGCGGTGCGCTACCAGTACACGTGGGGAATGGGCGGCATCACATTCTACCTGTTCATCGTGCTCACGTTTACGGGCGTCCTGTTGATGTTTTATTACCACCCGCAAAAGATTCAGGCGTTTCAGGACATTTTGTATCTTGAGCACGACGTCCCGTTCGGCCGCCTCCTCCGCAACATGCATCGCTGGGCGGCGCACCTGATGGTGATCACGACGTGGCTGCACATGTTTCGCGTGGTGTTGACGGGTTCGTACAAGAAGCCGCGCGAATTCAATTGGTGCGTGGGGGTGGTGCTGCTCGTGCTCACACTGCTCCTTTCGTTTACCGGATACCTCTTGCCGGACGATCAGCTTGGTTTCTGGGCGGTTACCGTCGGCACGAACATGGCGCGCGCGACGCCAATGTTGGGTCATGAAGGTCCGTTTGGGCCGCAACTAGGATTGACTGCTTATAACGACGTGCGTTTCGGCCTGCTCGGCGGATCGATCGTCGACTCGAATGCGTTATTGCGTTCTTACATCTGGCATTGCATCGGCATTCCGCTGGTCGCATCAATTTTTATGGCGGTCCATTTCTGGCGAATCAGAAAGGACGGCGGCATCTCTGGTC
>JBKPPE010000219.1:0-8667 GCA_046733375.1 Acidobacteriota bacterium
CGAGTCGACCGAGCCCGGAGTGTATTGAGCGTGATTGAAGACATTGAAGAAGTCGGCTCGCAGTTGCACCTTTTTCGTTTCTCCGAAGGCAAAGTTTTTGAAGAGCGAAATGTCCAGGTTGTTAATCCCGGGAAGCTGCAAGGTATTACGTCCGGCGTTGGCGAATGCTCCATTACCAGCCTGAATGTATTGTGCGTTGGGATTCGTGGCGAGGTAGCCCACGGTCCGCGCGGCGTTGGAAGTTGCGAAAGAGCTGTCAGCATTGAAAACAGTGCACGTGCGCATTAAAGCGATGACGGGGCTCGCGGTTCCCGCCGCGCCGCCCACGTTGATGATGGTACGATCGGGTGCCCGGTCGCCATTCAGATTTGAATCCACACCGCTTAACACGGTTCCCTTTTCTCCGCTCTCGAAAGTAAGCACATTGGCCAGGCTCCAACCGCCCAGCACGGTCTTCACGAAACCGCTGCTGCTGTTGCGTCCGAAGGGAAGGTCCCAGAGGCCCGAGAAGACAAAACGATGCCGGCGATCGAGCGCAGAATCGGCCCGCTCAACTCGGAGGTTCTGAAAGTCCTGTACACGCCGCGGGGTCAGCACCGTGCTGAAGACCTCAGCAGTCGTGTCATCAATCAGATGACTCCAGGTATAAGCCGCCGAGAACTGGAGGCCGGTGGCAAACCGTCTGGTCAATTGTGCCGAGCCGCCGTGATAGGTCGAATTTCCGTTCGGTAAGAACGCGGTAATGTTGTTCGAAGTGAAGCCGGCATCAGCGAATGCCGGCACAATACGCGAGCGCGCGTTGATGTCATCGAGACTCAACGTCAAGGCATCGATCTGCGCCTGCGTCGGTGCCGAAAGGAAGGTCGGCAAAGAACCTCCCGCACCATCGAAGACGCGTGGTTGCACGTTAATCTGATTTTGAGTTAAGAGGTGAATCCCTCGGGTGCCGACGTAACGCAGCTCGAGGGCGTAATTCTTACGGAACTCGCGCTGAAAGCTGAGACTCCACGCCAGCGAATATGGCACCTGTTGATCCGGAATCCAGGCACTGGTCGCCTCGCGCAGGGTAGCCGGATCGACCCCGCTCGTGGGCGTCGGAATCGGGCTGATCCCACCGTTCGCCAGGAAGCTCGACACCGGCGGTACCGGATTGAAATCCTTGGTCTGCTGGAACTGCGGCGGCGACGACAAGACGTAGATGTTGTCGAAGATTACGTCATAGGCCATCGTGAAGCCGGCTCGCAGCGAGCTCTTACCGCCGCTGCCAAAAAGCCTTCCCAGCATTCCGGAGTCATAATTTGGCGCCCACGCAATGCCCACGCGCGGAGCAAAGTTTTTGGTCTGGGCTTTGGGGCTATCGAACGTAATCAGGCCTGGGACGGAAGCGGCAGAATTCAGCGATTGCTGAGTCGCTCCAAACGGCACCTGTTGGTAGACGTAGTTCAGCCCGAGATTAAGAGTAACGTTAGGCCGGATCCGCCAGTCGTCCTGCGCGTAGGCAAACAGAAGCTTCTGATCACCATAGTACTTGCTGGCGCCGACGTTGCGCTCGCCAAATACCGGACTGACATCCAACAGGAAGTCAGCGACACTGGTGTATTCATAATCGCCGCGTTGCCGCTGAACGAATACCTGTGGCGAGATCAACTTGCGAAAGTCACCGCCGAACTTGAATGAGTGAGCGCCGCGCAGCCACGAGACGTTGTCAACTACCTGGTAGTTATTTTCAATGGTCGACTGCGGCGCGTTTGGATCAGGACCAATGCTGCCACCACCGAAGATGTCGTCGAGGTCGATGTTCGGGAATTGATCGAGACCGGGAAATACAAAATCCGGGACGCGGAAATCCTGAACATGCCGTCGATAAGACAATCGCATTTCGTTAGTCCAGTTCGAGCTAAAGGAATGATTCATCGTGTACGAGAACAACCGGTCGTCTGTCGGAACGAGTGTAAAGAACGCCGGCAGTGTCGCCGCGTTGTCCGTTTGCCGCAGCCGATTCCAGATGAACCGCGAGTGATGCGAAGTCTTCGAACTCTGATTGAAATCGAGATTGAGAACAAAATTTCGGTTCTCTTCCGTGAACGGCGCCGGAACGCTAATCAGGCCCAACTCAACAGGCGTTCCGTTGAGATCGAAGGAGTCGCCGTTTGAAAAGGGCGCCACCGGAACGAAGCTCCGAAAGACATTGAAATTGGTCTGCGACACGCCCGGCTGGGCGGCGATCTGAGACAGCCCTAAAGGGGTGGGCGCTTCCAGCTGGCTGGCGCCACTGTTGAATCCGTAATGCAGGTTTTCCAGCGAGACAAAAAAGAACAGCTTGTCTTTACCGCTCCAGGGATAGTAACGCTGACCTCCTTCGCCGAAGCGCGGAAAATAAAGCGGGCCGCTCAGGTTGAATCCATAGCGGTTGTAATCATAACGGCGCTGCCGCTCGAAGCCTGCCGGCGGGTTGTCCTCGCGGACCACGTTCGCTCCCACCTTGTCCAGGGTATCGAGCGCGTTCAGTTTGCGGTTGCGGAAGAAGTCATAGGCCGATCCGTGAAAGTCATTACCCCCGCTTTTGGTAACGGAGATGAATTGCCCACCGGTCGAACGCGCAAACTCTGCGGCGTATTGATTGGTGAGCAGCGAGAATTCCTTGACCGTTTCCGGAGAGACGTAGACCTGCGGCCCGGTGACGGCCTTGTCGTTGTTGTCAACGCCATCCACGATGAAGTTGTTGTTGCGGGGGCGCTGGCCGCCAACCGACCCGCCTACGCCCACACCGACACCACCGTTGCTGGTGACGCCCGGCGAGAGCAAAGACAAGTTGTTCACTCCCGCTCCCGTCCCGGTGCCGGTGCCCGTCTGGCCCGTGAGCGCGAGATCGACCACCTGTCGATCGTCAAACTGCTTGGAAAGATTGGTTGTGGTGGTGTCTACCAACTCAACGCCGGCCGCCGAAACGTTTACCGTATTGGTAGTGGTACCGATCTGAAGCTCGACGGGCAGATCGGTTGTCTCGTTCAGTTGAACGCGAACGTCTTCGATGTTTGCGACAGAAAACCCCGAGGCTTCGACCTTCACGGTGTACGTCCCGGGCAAAAGATTGTGAAATTGAAACTCGCCGCCACCGGTGGTAGTGGCCGTTTGCGTGGTCTGCTTAACCGGATCGGTGAGGGTGACGGTCGCATTCGGGACAACCGCACCACCCGGGTCCTTGACGATGCCACGCACATTTCCGGTCGTGACCTGACCGTAGGCGCTAATCGAAAGGAGCGCCAGCACTAACTGCAGCATTAGTACAATACGAACTTTGCGAAACGAACTCATGATATCCCCCTATGCCATTTGAAGGCTGTGTGTTGTGCGGGGAGACCTGACGCAATCCAGATTTTTGAACGGATGCCTTTAACATTTCCGAGACAAACTCCGCCTCGACGGCAGCCGTTTCGTCGTCTGCTAATCACGCCATTCCGAAAATGCAACGTCGATGCCGCACAGCGCAGATGCCGGCGCGTTTCAACGTTATGCGCCACAAGCAAACGCCGGTAATAGGAATGATGAAACCAGATGTTTGAGACCCTGCTGAGGTCACGTGAGTGAACCCGTCACCGATGGATGTGTTGAGTGTTGAAACAACGCACGGGGAATGGCAGGTTATGCTGACTCCGGAAGAATAAAGGTTCGCATCCAAAGTCGCAGATTTCACTGAATTTTCGGATTTTCACGAGAATGTGATCGATTAGAATTGGTCGCAGACGTAGGCGTCCGTATAACCAAATCCTTGCATGAAACACCTGGATTGATACGTGCGCCTCGGGCGTGCCTGGTTCCGAAACGCCCAAGTTCGAGGACGAGCACGCGGGACGCGCCACGCGGCTTTGGCCCCGTTGTCTGGTCTTCAATCTATTTGCGCTCGCGGGTTGTCGGCGAGACAAACTTGCACGATGCAGGCAATGAGACTGCCGTCGGCGTGATCCTCAGCGGCGTGAGCTTGTTATTCGTGAGCAGCGTGTTGAAGCCGGCGACGTCTGTTGTGAGCATGGCCTTCCAACCATTCGCCGTTGCAGTGAATTCGTTGCACGCAGATTCCCAGGTGTCGACCTGAGCTTTCGTCGGCGACATGTCGATGCCATTTTGCGTGAGCGGCCCCAGAACCGTGTTGAAGAGATTATTGATCGCAGGGAAGGTCAACAGGCTGCCGGGAGCCCGAGCGGCGCCCCCGAAACCAAAGCCGCCACGACCACCGCGCTGGATACCGCCCGCAGTCGCGAGCTTCGCATCGAGCGCGGTCGCGGCCGCTGCCACATCGGGCGGCAGCGAGGTCTTGGTGAGCGTGGCCAACTGGGCACGCACTGCGCTAACTTCCTCGTTTGCGGCAAAGCTGTCCTTCATACTTTGAGCAGTAGCCAGCGCCAGTTTGTTCTGTGCCCGAAGCGTCGACATCGTTGCCACACTTTCACCAATGCGCGGATCGTTGTGGACGACGAGTGTCTGCGAGTACGTCTGACCGTCGACCGTTAGTTTCACTGTGTACGTGCCCGGCAACGCAAGCGGACCATGCGGGGCGGGCGTAACAGAGCCGGCTGGCAAATTCATCTGGTTATTGATGTCGGGATTGAAACCCGGCGGATCATCATAGCGAAGGTCCCAGTTCATGCGATTCGTCCCCACACTCGTCGAGAGAGCTCGCTCAGACGACGGCATCAACCAGTAATCTGGATACGGTGGCCGAACATACATGGCTGGCTGCGTACTCGTGATCGTGCGCACGAGTTTATTCGCCGCATCGAAAATCTGTAGCTTGATCTCGCCGGCCGGTTTCGTGCTGAGGTGATAGTAAAGCAGCGCGCCGTAAGGAGGATTAGGTGCGTGCGGCAGCTCGAGGTTCATCGGCTGATCCCAGTTCGCGCTCTCGCGCGCGCGTATGGCGTCGCCCGGCTTGAAAAGGTAAGCCGGCGCCGCCGCGATCTCTTGTGATTTCGCCGCAATTTCGCGCAACGGACTCATATCGTCAAGAACCCAGAAGCCTCGGCCGTAAGTGCAGATAACGAGATCATTCATGTTGTGATCCGTGTGAAAGACCATGTCGCGGATCGATGTGCTCGGCAGATTCAGGCGCAGCGACTGCCAGTGATCGCCATCGTCGAAAGACACGTAGACGGTCGTCTCGGTGCCGGCAAAGAGCAGCCCCTTCTGTTTAGGATCTTCGCGAATCACGTGCACCTGAGTGCCGGTGCGCTCATCGGTGGGAAGACCGTTGACGATGCGCGTCCAGGTCGTGCCGCCGTCGTGGGTGCGATAGATGTAGTGCTGTTGCGCGCCTACCGCAGGACTACGACTAAAGCCGACGTTGGCGAGCACGTAGGCCGTATTGACATCGTTGTGTCCGGCTTCAACAGTGATGAAGCTCGTTCCCGCCGGAAGATCCGTGAAGTTCGTGACGTTGGTCCATGTCTTACCGCCGTCGAACGTGTTGTAGATTTGTCCGTTGGCGCTTCCCGACCACACGACGCCCTGCTTAACTGTCGAGATCGAGAAATCTGAGATCGAAGGGCGGAACGCCCCAAACTGAGGGCCTGGAGTCGGACTTGCTCCCGGCGTGGGGCTTGGAGTCGGCGTGGGCGCCATACCGCACGGCACCATCGGCTGACCCTTCGGCGTGGTGAGATCAGGACTGAACGCTTTCCACGTCTGCGCGCCGTCACGCGTGACGAGAATGCAGTTGTAACCAACATAAAGCGCCTTCGGCTCGAAGGCGGTGTCAAACCGCTTCCAGAAATCAAAAGACTCAGCATAGAGGCTTCTATCCGTGCCGAAATTCGGGGCGACGTTCCCCCATTGGCCTGTCGCGAGATCGATCTTGATTAGGCCATTCCCCTGACCAAGGCCATAGCCAACACCATAAACAGTCGTGGGCTTGAGCGGATCGGGCATGACGATGCCGAACTCGGATGACGGCAGCGGTAGCCAATCGAATTCGGTAATCTGTCCCCAATCGCTGCGACTGCGGGTCATGATCGCCCCCGTGTCTTGCTGCGAACCCATGACCCAATACGGATATTGATTGTCGGTGGAGAGGTGATAGATCTGCGCGATCGGAATCTGATAGTAGCCGCTCCACGTTTGACCGCCGTCGAGCGAGATCGCCGGACCCTGATCGAAGCCGAAGAACATGCGTTTGTTATCGGTCGGATCGAACCACGCAACATGCGGATCTTCACCGCCGGGCGCTCCTTTGAAAGCGCTGAACGTTTTGCCACCGTCGATTGATCGATAGATGGTGGTAGCGATCGTGTAAATGATGTCGGGATTCTCGACGTCAACCCAAACGCCTGAGCTGTAATTGCCCTGGCCATTGGCGATGCGCGTCTCGTCACCGGCCATGTGTTGCCAGGTCTGACCACCGTCGCCGGATCGAGACAGACCCGAAGTGCCCTGAAGCGGCGTGCCGATGACATAAATGCGCTGTGCGTTCGTGTGCATCGCAATCGCGACGCTGATACGGCCGTTGTACTGCGGCAGCGTAGTTATCTTGCTCCACGTCTTCCCTTCGTCAGTTGATTTGTACAGCGCCGTGCCGTTCAGACCTTGTGGCGCACCACCTCCGCCGCCGAATCCGCCGACTGCTCCTTGTGACGTCGCAAAGATCACGTTAGGCATGTCGAACGCGTACTCGACATCACGCGTGCCATTCGCGTTTTCCGGCCGCAGCGTGTTCTCCCAGGTCTTGCCACCGTCAGTCGTCCGATAGATGCCGCGGCCGTTGTGCTGCGCATCGCCCTGTGTCGATGCGACGACGATGTTCGGGTCTTTCGGATCGATCACCATTTTGTTGATCTTCGTAGTTTCCTCGAGCCCGATATGCGTCCACGTCTTGCCGGCATCGATCGATTTGTACATGCCGTCGCCGGATGAACCTTGCACCGAGTCACCGGTGCCGGCGTACACGATGTTGGGATCAGACGGCGCTACTTGAATCGCGCCGATGCTGTCGACGTTCGTGAACTGATCGAAGATTGGAAACCACGACACGCCCGCATTTGTCGTTTTCCACATGCCTCCGAGCGGCGCGCCCAAATAGAACGTGCCCGGCTGACCAATAGCGCCGCTCACCGCTGACACGCGTCCACCGTGAAACGGGCCGATGTTGCGCCAGCGCAGACCGGAAAAGAGATCGTCGCTGACAGTTTCATTCGGCGCAACGCGCGCGTTTACAGAGTTAATGAAGACGATGGCCGTAAGTAGCGTGATTCCACAGACGGCGAGAAACGACCGAAGGCGGTATTTTGTTTTCATTTAGGATTTAGTCCTCGATTTGAGAGACGCAGCCTAAACAAAACGCGACGTTCGAGTCAATCAAATGTTAGCTAAGGTGAGAACTGTTTGCGGGTCAATTTAAGCGGAATGCGACTACCGCAGGATGGGATGGCCGCCGCCGCGACTGTGATCTGCGGTGCGCTCATACAGCGCCCGGTCGTTGTAGTAGAGGACGAGGTGCTCGCCTTCAAATCTGACGACATTGGAAATCCGTTGCCAGTCGTGCTCGTGCTCCGCGATGATAAAAGCTGAAGGGTCGAAGGCGAGGACCATTCCCGCCGCATAAATGTAGCCACCTTGATCGTAGCCGCTGCCTGCATATTGACCGGCGGGGACAGCGATGTCAGGCGAATATTGACCCGCACTGTCTTTGCTGCGATCCGGCCGCGCGAGGAAAACTGTGTAATCGTCATAGTTCAAATGGCTGCGATATCCATGACGTCGAGCGACGGCGAAGAGGTCTGCGAATCCACGATCGATCGCGTCGAGAACTTCACGCCGCGGCGTGCTCAAAGCGACCACAGTCACGCCATTCGGCGTGGACGTGCCTACACTAAAACGATCGCCGGTAATCTGCTGAGCACGTGCTACCAAACGCGAATCGAGCGCGCGACCGCGCTGCGCCAACGCGATCTGCGAAACCACGGCGACGCCCAGGACAATCGCTAGCAGGAGGATTTGACTTCGGAATCTTCTCATTTCAAAAGTTGAGACCCGCGAAATTGCTGCGGGTCTCGGGTAAGAAATTCTCCAACGACCGATTACGGTTTGCGCTTATTGCTGTTACTCGGCGGAGGCTTCGGGGTCTCCTTGATTTTCTGATCCTCTTTCGGAGGCCGATTGTCGTTTCCGCGTTTTTGCGCAAAAGCGCCGCCGGAAACCATCAGTCCGATTAGAGCCGCCACGAAAATTGATCTTAAGTACTTCATCTGTCTTGCCGCCTCCTCGCGTCTTTCTTTCGCATGAGGGAGAGGCGGAGAGCTTACGCACAGCTTAGTTCAGCAACATGGGTGCCAAACTGGGACGCCGGCGACAGATTAACTCAAATTGTGTGGCAAGGCCATGTTTTGCTGGACGAAGAGACCGGTTCGCCGCCACGCGATTACAGCAAGAAGTGCAGATTTTGGCGGGTTCTCGCACTTTTTCGCGAAAACGCGACCCATCTCGTGCACGAACCCTACTTGCGAACCAGGACGCTCACACTGCCGACGTTGTTACTGTTGTCGTACGCGCGCAACGAAATCGTATGCTCGCCGGCGCCCACAATCGCCAAATCAAGCGAGAACCGCTCGCGCTGACTGTCAGCAATTCCGTCGTCGGGAAAGACCTCTCGCCAGGGACCGCCATCGATGCTGACATCTG
>JBKPPE010000220.1:0-6131 GCA_046733375.1 Acidobacteriota bacterium
GCGATGGATCAACCCTCGCTGCGAAAGTTCGAAAAAGAGATTCGCGAGTTCCGCAACAAGGACGCGATGATCATCGACCAGCGTTGGAATGGTGGTGGCAATATCGAACAGGAGTTGCTCGCGATTCTCGTGCAGCGCCAATATCAGGTGTGGGTGCCGCGTGGCGTCGAAGCGTCAGGGCGTCCGTTCGCGGGTTACTTTGGACCAAAGGTAGTGCTGCAAAACTGGCGTTCGGCTTCCAACGCTGAGATGTTTCCGGCCGGATTCAAAGCCCTGGGCCTTGGCAAGACGATTGGTACGCCGACGATGGGCGCGGTAATCGGCACGGGAAGTTATTCGCTGGTTGATGGCTCGACCGTCAGAACTCCGGGAGTGGGTGTGTATCTCGCGGATGCGAAGCACACGAACATGGAAAACTATGGCGTGCAGCCTGACATCCGGGTGGACAATTCGCCTGAAGACAATCTGGCCGGTCGCGATCGCCAACTGGAAGTCGCGGTTGATGATCTGATGAAACAGCTCGGGGCTCCGCGGCGGAACATCGCGAGCAAAGAGCAGAAGTAGTTACGTCGCTTCGTCAGGAACTACGGTGTAGCTCGACCCGTCCCACTGGAACGCGTCGCGCGTGATGCTGTATTGCAAGACGTCAAGTCCGTAATACTCTGCGTACTTTTCGAAATGCATGCCCAGCTTTTCAATGACGTGAATCGAGGATGTGTTCGGGGGCTTGGTAATAGCGACGATGCGATCGAAACCGCGCTCTTCAAAGCCGAAACGGAGCGCGGCCCGCGCGAGTTCGGTCGCGAACCCTTTGCCCCAGCTCTTTTTTGTCAGGTGATAAACGACTTCCGGCGTGCCAAATAAAGAGCGCAAACCGCCGAATCCGACAAAGGCGCCGTTCGCCTTATCGATGGCGATCCACCGGCCGAAGCCATGCTTCTGCCAATGCGTGATGATGCTTTCTACCGCTTTTGCGGCTTCTTCGCGGCCGGCGGGCTTGCCGTCGCCGACATATTTCACGACGTCAGGATCGGCGAACAGGCTTGTCAGGTCGTCGAGATCGTCGCGGCAGATGATTCTCAGTCGTAATCGATCAGTTTCAATTGACGGCATTCTGAGTGTTCTCGACGCGCACGGTTGTGTCTGCTCATGCAGTCGGGAAACACTGGTTCGGAGCGATCGACCGACAGCGAGCCGGACGATATGGTAACTATCGTTTGGAGTCAAATCCGCGGAGATGAGGTGCTAATAAAATTGTGCAGTAACTGTTTGGTGAAATCTTGGCGCGCACGGGGGTAACTATGGAGCGGGATCAGGCCACAACGGACCGACTACAAAAGTTGATTGCGCACATCAGTGCGCTCACGCAAAGCGGTGAGCTGCATTGGGAGCGGCAACAAGGTTCTGCCCATCGCTACGCTCGCTGGAACAATAATCTTCTGATTCTTGGGCCTGCGGATGTCGACGACAAGCGCGTGCCTCGCTATCTTTTTATCACCCCTTTCGACTCACCGGACTGCATTGAAGTGAACTCCGAAGATCCGGTCTTAGCATCGTCGGTTCTCGCCCTGTTCGACAAAGTCGACGCAGCGACGAGAAGCCAGCCGGCGGTCGATCCTTTTTCCGTCGATACAGCGGTTCTCGATCGCCTGATCAGTTGATTCATAACTACATCTCTGAGGACTAATGACATGCCTGACTTGAGTGAACTCACCGAAGAAGCCCAAAGCCTGGCGCGTGTGCCGATTTTCAAACGACTCGAACCTCACGAACTAGAGCGCCTTGCCGAGGAAGTTGATCAGGTCAATTTCAAAGCGGGCGAAACAATCTTCAACGAGCATGACCGTGGCGATTCGCTCTACGTCGTCGAAACGGGCTCGGTACGTATCTGGGTCTTTGACGAGGATGTGAAAGAAGTAACGCTTGCCGAACTGAAGTCTGGGGATTTCTTTGGCGAACTAGCGGTGCTGGATCGCGGCGAACGCTCGAGCAGCGCGACGGCGATTGTCGATACGCACTTGCATCGGCTGAGCAGTGACGACTTTCAAACGTTCCTGATGGAGCATCCCGATGTATCAATCGATGTGATCTGCGAAATCGCCGCGCGCATGCGGCAGACAAACTTACTCGTCTCGCAACGCACTTCGCGGAACATCAATGTTGAGATGGCAGAGCGCGCGACCATTGGTCAGCGCGTCGCGGACAAGGTTGCCTCGTTCGGCGGTTCGTGGACATTCATCATAATTTACGTGGCCTTCCTGGTGGCCTGGATGGGAATTAATACCTTCGTCCTGGTCCATTATGGCCACGGCGAGAACGGTGCGCAGTGGGATCCTTATCCCTACATTCTGCTCAATCTCATGCTCTCGATGACTGCCGCGTTACAGGCGCCGATCATCATGATGTCGCAAAATCGCGCGGCCGAGAAAGATCGGCTCGCCGCGGAACAGGACTTCAAAGTGAATCTGAAGAGCGAGCTGATGCTGGAAGAGCTGGTGCGCAAGCAGCGCGCTCGCGACGTGCAGATGGATCAACTTAACAGCGCGCTGAAAGCACTGCAGAAACCCGAAGCTTAATTTCCGGTTATAGCCGAGGCCGCCGTGGTGTGTTTGATGGCGTGGGCTGTCGCACGTTATTCGGCGTCGCCGTTGGCCGTGCTGCGGTTGTGCCGGGAGTGTTCGCCGTTCTGCCTGAACGCGTAAGCGCGATCCGTTTTTCGCCGCCCGCCGGTTGATTCACGACAACTTTGATCGTCCGATACGTTCCGTCGTGTGCCTTGTTGGTTGGGTCGTAGCTGATCACGTACTGCGTTCTGAGATCGCGGACAATTTCGTTTGCGACGCTCGGTAACTCAGAGACGGACTGCGGGAAGAAGGCGCGACCGCCTGTCTCAGATGCGATCCGGTTGATGAGGTCAACGGCTTTTCCTTTCGGACTCTTGCGAATCAGACCTCGTTCCGCTTCAAGCTCGTTTACAAATCCAATCACATAGATTTGCACGTCCTGCTCGCGCAACTGACGGAACAACTGTTCCTGTGAATAGAAGCTCGCACGATCTTCGCCATCCGTGACCACGATCAGCGCGCGGCGGCGGCGGTCGTCATCGCGGCCTTTCTTGTATTCCGCAACGTGTTCGGCCCCGAGGTACACGCCGTCGACGACTGCTGTCTGGCCGCCTTCGACGTAAAGATTGTCAACCGCGTCCAGAAGCGCGTCTTTGTTTGACGTGAAGTCCTGGAGGTTTTCGATCTTGTCACGATCGATAAAGCGTTCGAGAAATGTTTCGTCGCCCGGCTTGTTGCTGTTGATGATCGTCTTTGCCGCGTCGATCACTTCGTTGATTTGCGAGCGCAGCGAACCGGATGTGTCGACCGCCAGGCCATAGATCACCGGGACTTGTTCTTCGGTGAAAGAGAAAACCCGCTGTGCGACGCCGTCTTCGTAGACCTGAAAATCGCTCTGGCTGATGCCGTTAATCGGCCGGTTGTTACGATCGATGACGCGCACATTCAAGGTCACAAGGTCAGCATTAATCTTCAACGTGCTGCCTTCGTCGATTTCGGCACTGTTCGGATCCGGCGTGGGTGTCGGCTTCGGTTTATAAACAGGCGGTTCCGGGGGCGGTCCCAGGGTAGGTGCGATCCGGCGTCCCGGCCCGGTTTCAGCGGGAGTCGGCGCCGGCGTTTGCGGAGTTGGTGTCGCAGTTGCTGTCGGCGCTGAAGCGGTTCGCGGCCGCTGTTGCGCGCTGGTCACTCCGGCGATGATTAGCGAAAGAGTTGCCAGGGCGCTAAAACACACGGCAATTGTGCCGCGTCGCAATTTAGAAATCCGAAGGATGCCAAAAGCCATCGATAACTACCTTGTGAGAATAAAAGCCCAATGTCAAACCGATTTCCGTTCAGGAGAGACTTTAGTGATGCAGGAAGGGCGAGTTAGCGTTGGCTGGAACCCGTCCAAAGTCCAATGTCCGAAGTCCAACGTCCAATGTCCAACGTCAGCAGTTTTGATGAATAGTTGCTGGACTTTGGACAGTAACTATTTCGGATTCGCGATCGCGTAATACCCTTCTTTGTAACGCGGGAAAAGTCTTGGTAGACCGCGCGGTGGAGTGAGCTTCACTTTGATCTTGTGCCACTTTCCGTCGTTGTTGAAATTTGCCGGCGCGTAGCCAATCGAATACTGATGACGCAGTTCCAGAGCGATCTGCTCGAAGATGTCATCCATTTCAGCGGGCCCACGCGGATAGAAAGCCTTGCCTCCTGAAACTCCGGCGAGCTCATCGAGAATGCTTTGCCCTTCCATGCCAAGCGAGCTGCCTACGTCGCTGCCTCCGAGAATTCCAATCGCATACAGCACCACGTCAGATTCTTTCAGGACGCGCCGCAACTCGTTGAACGTGTATCGCGAGTTATTGTCCTGGCCGTCGCTGATCAGAAGCAGCGCGCGTTTCGGATGCGTGCCGCGTTGAACTCGTTCGACGCCGAGATAACATGCGTCGTAAAGCGCAGTGTTGCTGCGCGTCTGGACAAATGTCAGCTTGTCCAAAACGGCGTTGCCGTCGCGCGTGCGATCCATTAGCAGTTGCGCGCGCGAGTTGAACCCAATCAGGAAGTATTCATCGCGATCGTGACTCGTCTGAATGAAGTGGGCCAGAGCGTCGCGCGCACGTCGCACCTTGTCGCCGCTCATCGATCCGGACACATCAAAGATCACGCCCACTGAAACCGGGGAATCCTCGTCGCTGAAAAACGTGATTTCCTGCGGCTGCTTTTCGTCAAAGATCGAAAACGCCTGTTTCGAAAGTCCTGAAACAAAGCGCCCGTAAATGTCAGTAACGGTCACATTAAATGTGATTAGGTCGGTATTGGTAATGACCGGAGTTTTCTCGTCGACTTCTTTCCCGGACTTTTGCTCAGGGTCCGCGATGATCGGTCCCTGCGTGTCGCCTGCCTTCGACGGTTTTCCTGTTTCTTTTGTCGGCGCCGCTTGTGGGCGCGCCGGTTCAACCGGAAGCAACTCGGTGTTAGGCGTTGGTGACGGCTTTGCAACCGGCTTTTTTTGTGCGCTGCCTGTTTGCGAACCTGTAAACGCGGCGAGACAAAGGACGACGAAGAAAGAAAGAGTGACGAGTGCTGACTGGCGACGCGGCTTCATGAAGACCCCCATCCTCGGCGAAGCGTCCAACCTTCAATTCGATGAATTGCGATGCGTCAACAGTTGCGCGTGAGGGGAAACGAAATCTGCGCCCCTGAAAACCGAAACGAATTTCGGCCGGCTACTTTAGCTTTACTTAGTCTGCGCTGCCTTGAAGAGTTCAGCGCAGCTTCACCCTGAAAGAACGCTGCGGGGAGACGCTGCGCGATTGCCAGGACAGTCGGCTGATATCAGGCATTGTAGGACAGCAAACGAAACGGCGCAAGAACCTATGACCGACTAATGGGCACAAATTACTTTCGCCGCTTAAGGCTTTCGGTAATCCGTTCTGCGCTCTTGGGCCCGATGCCGTCGACTGTTTCGAGCCCCCCGCCTTCGACGAACTTCCGCAAATCATCGAGCGAGGCAATCTTGAATTTCTGATGAAAGGTTGCGACTGTCTTTGGTCCGACACCCGGCAATTCCAGGAGGTCGAGCACAGTTTCAGGCGTTTCCGCGGTCAAACGATCCCAGGCGTCGAATGTCCCCTTTTCCAGGAGTTCAACAATCTTGCCGGCAATAGCTTTGCCTACGCCGGGAATTTCCAGCAAGCCCCCGACGCCTTCGTCTTTCGCGATCTGCTGCATTTCGGTCGGCCAGGTTTCGATCGCTTCCGCGGCCATGCGATAGGACCGAATACGAAAAGGGTCTTCGCCGCGCACTTCCATCAGCGAAGCCATGCGATTGAAGCGTCGCGCGATGTCCTGGTTTGTCATCCGCAGGGGAATCGTAAATCGTAAGCGCTGGGTAAGTAAATGCAGGCGTCACACTCTTAGCGGGCGCATTACTTTTTCCAACGGCTTGCGGCTATAATCGCGACGCTTTTGAACAATCAAACAGGTGCGGGATCGGTTGTGGGAATTGGTTTCGGGCATCCTAAATGCTCCGAAACCGCTCTAATGTATTTCTCCCGCACCCTTATCAAAACTGAGGTAATC
>JBKPPE010000221.1:0-3346 GCA_046733375.1 Acidobacteriota bacterium
GTCACTTGCAGCGGAATGTCTGAACTGTTACCGAGAGCGATAATGGCGGTGCTTCTCTTTGGCATCCACCAGACTGCCTCACGAGTGTCAGATGGCTGATCCCCAAGGATGTTGAAAGTTTCATCAATGCTGCCCGTGCCACCAACACCATGAAACGTAATTTGCGCCCAGACCTCTAAATTACCGCCTACATACGATAATGACATCCCGCCCCAAGGGTAGTGTCTGGCGTAGCGAGGCATTAGAGAGTCGACACGAGCAAAGCGGATCTCCGCCGGTTGTAATTGCACCGGTTCTCCCACTATTTGGTCGCCCGTTTGAGTGTAAAAAGTCGGCGTAACCTCGATTTCTTGCGGGCTGCGACTATTCAAAACTATTTCGCACGTTCGAGCGTCTGGCAATTCAATCGCAGGAACATAAATGCGGCGTAGTGTTGGTGGCGGACAGGCTGAACAGTGTGGAGGAGTCTGTCCTTGGCCTACCCGATTCACGAGTGATGCTGGTTTCCAATCAGATCGAGTCGCTTTAGTCGAACGAGCTGATGAATATGTTACGGGGATAAATGCAACTACCGAAGCCACTATGACCAACGATAATATACAAAGGGGGCTGCTGAAGAATTTTCTCTGACGGACTACGCGCATAGAACACCTCCTTATGCTCTGGCGTGCTTGTTAATGTGATGGGCTACGGACTTAAATCGCGACAGATTTCTCTGCGTGGCTAAGGGGAGTTGTTCAATTGTGAGGCGCTTCGGTCGGGGACTTGTAATATACGAGAGATCTATTAACGGCCCACCCAGGTTCGTTGGCAATGAGCCGATGATTCTCGATGGGGCGTGTCCACGGTGACACGCGAATTGGGGGATGGTTGAGGTGCGGACTACACCACTTTATATCGCAACTGTCAAATTAAGATTCTCTTGCGAAACTGTTACCAAAATAATTTTCGAGCAGTTGCCGGAGCACAGGAGTGTCTGCTAGTCTTCAAGGTTTCGATTAAGGCGGAAATTCTTAACAGAGGATGTAGCAATGAGTAAGGATGTTTTCATATTGGGTGGTAAGCGCACTCCGATGGGTGAATATGTCGGTGTGCTCAAGGACGTATCGGCAATCGATCTCGGAGCAGTAGCAGCGCGTGGTGCACTCGAAGTTACTTCGGTTCAGGCGGATGAAATCGATCACTGTGTAATCGGAAACGCACTTCAAACATCAGGCGACGCGATCTACGGCGCGCGTCACGTCGCACTTAAAGCCGGTGTCCCCTTCGATCGACCGGCGCTGACTGTCAATCGTTTGTGCGGCAGTGGCATTCAGTCAATCGTATCGGGCGCGCAAATGATTCAGCTCGGCGAAGCTCGAACTTGTCTGGTTGGCGGAATGGAATCGATGTCGCAGGCGCCGCACGTCATTCGTGGTGCGCGATCAGGATTCGCACTCGGTCAGGGAAAACTGGAGGACAGTTTGATGGTGGCGTTGCTCGATACATACTGCAACACGCCAATGGCGGGCACCGCGGAGAATCTCGCCCGCAAGTTTGAAGTCTCGCGTGAAGAACAGGACAAGTATGCGTTGCGATCGCAGCAGGAAGCCAAGCGTGCAAAAGATGCGGGCGTGTTCGCTGAAGAGATCGTTCCGGTTGAAGTGAAGTCGCGTAAAGGTTCTGTTCAAGTGAGTGAGGACGATCATCCGCGACCCGAAACAACGCTCGAAGGTCTCGCCAAATTGAAACCGGCTTTTGCGCACGACGGATTTGTTACTGCGGGAAATGCTTCAGGCATCGTCGATGGTGCTGCAGCGCTCGTGATTGCGGGCGAAGAGTTCGTGAAGCAAAAAGATCTCAAGCCGATGGGCCGGATCGTGAGCTGGGCATATGCCGGAGTTGAACCGGAGATCATGGGAATCGGACCGGTCCCCGCTACACGGTTGGCGCTCGAGAAGGCGGGATTGTCACTGAATGACATCGATCTCGTGGAAGTGAATGAGGCATTTGCAGCGCAGTACCTCGCAGTCGAGAAAGAGCTCGGACTCGATCGCAGCCGTACCAACGTCAATGGTGGCGCTATCGCACTCGGACATCCGTTAGGCGCAACCGGCACACGCCTGGTTTTGACTCTGTTGCACGAGCTTCACAGACGCGGTGGTCGTTATGGACTGGCCACAGCTTGTATCGGTGGCGGCCAGGGCATCGCAATGATCGTCGAGCGAGTCTGAAGCCATCCACAGATTACGCAGAATCTGTGTAATCTGTGGATGACTTTTTCCCGAATTTTAGAAATAAATCCAAAATCTTGTGCGTCAGGAGCAGGGTCGATCCGCGCCGATTTTCGGTTAACTATTGGCATGAATCACTTTCGTCCTGCGAAGCGGCTAAACCCTTCATCCGGCACAGCTATTGCGACTTTTTACCCGGCTTCAATCGTCTCAAAATGCGTCATAAAGATTTAATTGATTCGGTGGTGACTTAGACTTGTGAAAGACAAGCTAGGCGTGATAGAAGTCGCGTCTTGCGTTTGGTTGTTCCAGTCGCAACATACCTGCTCGAAAACGATTCAAGTGCTTGCTGAGGCGAATTCAACCGTCAACCAATTTAAGGAGTTCCCCTGTATGTCGAAAATAGTAAAGCTGTTTTTTGTGAGCTTAGTGGTGCTGGCTCTTAGCGCAGTCGCCTTTGCGCAATCCACGACCACTGGTTCGATCGGCGGCGTCGTTACCAACCCAGCTAAAGAGGTGGTGCCAGGTGCTGCAGTAACGGTAAAGAATGTTGGCACTAATAAGGAAGATTCTGCCACGACTGACGACTCCGGTCGCTTCAAAGTGGCAAGCCTGCAGCCTGGTGTTTATTCCGTGACCGTCAACTCAACCGGTTTCAGTCCTACGACGCAAGACAACGTCGTAGTTGAAATCGGACGCGAGACAACTCTCGAAGTCGCGCTTGCAGTTGGTCCGGTAACCGGAACGGTTGACGTCAGTGCCGAAGCGCCGGTCATCAACACGACTCAGCAGGACTTTTCCACCAACATCAATCAAACTTCAATCAACGAGCTCCCAGTCAATGGTCGACGTTGGTCCAACTTTGCCATTCTTACTCCCAGCGCCACGCCGGACGGCTACTTCGGTTTGATCAGTTTCCGTGGCATCTCGGGACTTCTGAACAACAGCACGGTTGACGGTGGCGATAACAACCAGGGATTCTTCTCGGAAGAGCGCGGGCGCACACGCAGTGCGTATTCGATCAGCCAGGCAGCGATTCGCGAGTTTCAGGTTAACACCTCAAACTTCTCGGCCGAGTACGGACGCTGTCTCTTATACACATCTCCGAGCCCACGAGACCTTCTAAGTCATCT
>JBKPPE010000222.1:0-10684 GCA_046733375.1 Acidobacteriota bacterium
CCCCAACCCTCTCCCAAGGGCAATAACATACTTGAGTAATCCACGACTCTGTGGATGACCAAAACGCCGAAGGCGCTCATGTTCGCGACGCTAACTGGCTTGATGACTCAAGTAATTGCCCTCTCAAAGTGAGAGGGAGCAGCATTCCCGTTTTGCCCTTTCCCCTTTGCCCCTTAGACTGTCCGCCATGTCTCTCCTCCACGGCGCGTTGATGTTCGCCGCTGCGTTTGTCGCCGGCCTGGTCAATTCGATCGCCGGAGGCGGCACGCTCCTGACTTTCCCGCTTCTTATTTGGCTGGGACTCGATCCGAAAGTTTCGAATGCCACAAGCACCGTCGCGTTATGGCCTGGTTTGTTCGGTGGGTTGTTCGGTTACCGGCGAGAAATGAACGACACCTCTTTGATCCTGATGCGACTAGGCGCCGTAAGTCTCATCGGCGGAGGAATTGGCGCGTGGCTGCTAATTGTTACGCCCTCGCCGGTTTTCGCACGACTGGTGCCGTTCTTGATTCTGTTCGCGACAATTTTGTTCATGCTGCAAGCCCCGGTGAATCGGTGGTTGCGCGTTCCCTCGCCGACTTCCGGCTCGCAAAAGAGTTGGTGGACGATAGCTATCGTCGTTCAGTTTTTCTCAGCGATGTACGGCGGATACTTCGGGGCGGGCAATGGCATTTGGATGCTGGCCGCGATGGGTCTGCTCGGTTTGCATGACATACATCGCGCGAATGGCATCAAAAACTTTCTCGGCATCTGCATCAACAGCGTGGCGGTCCTCGCGTTTTCGCTCTCGCACTTGGTTTCCTGGCCGCAATCGCTTTTGATGGCCGCCGGTGCTGTACTCGGCGGCTATCTCGGCGCGACGACTGCGCAACGCGTCGGTCAGACCGTGATTCGCCGCGCGATCGTAGTGATCGGATTCGTGATTACGGTGGTGATGTTGTGGCGGATGAGGTGATACATAGTGAAGCGACCGGGTCGCGCTGGAGTTATCACCCCGTCGCTACCGCTCCGGGTACTGCTCCGGTAATCTGCGTAATCTGCGGATAACTTCATGTCCAAGCTTCCTCGCGAATTCTACACACGTCCGGACGTCCTCGAAGTGGCGCGCGATCTGCTCGGCAAGAGACTTGTTGTTCCCAACAGAAATCGGCAGCGCGTGGCGGGCATCATAGTTGAGACCGAAGCGTATCGCGGCCCTGAAGACCGCGCGTCGCACGCTTTCGGCGGCCGCCGCACCAATCGTACCGAGACGATGTATGGCGTCGGCGGCACTGCGTACGTTTACTTCGTTTATGGCATGTACAATCAGTTCAACGTCGTCACCAACATTGAGAACACACCGCACGCAGTGCTCGTCCGCGCGCTCGAACCTGTTGAAGGAGTCGACATCATCAAGCGCCGCCGTGCGGGAAGATCCGAATACGAGTGGACGAGTGGTCCCGGGCGTCTGTGTGTTGCGCTCGGAATAGATCGAAAGTTAGATAAGGCTGATCTGCTTGGAGATCGCGTTTGGCTGGAAGAAGGCGTGTCGATTTCACCGCGACAAATCGCGCGTGGGCCGAGAATCGGGATTGACTACGCCGAAAGTTGGGTTCAGAAGCCCTGGAGATTCTGGATCAAAGACAATCCGTTTGTGAGTCGACGTTGAAAACAACCAAGAGGACACAGAGAACGATGAAAAAGGAAAGCTAGGGGGAAAGGGCAAACGGGGGGCAAAAGGGAAGACCCGAGACCCAAGACCCGAGACCAAAGACCAAACACCAAAGACACACTTCCATGTACTGATGTTTGGTGTTCTCTGTGTCCTCTGTGGTGAAAATTACTGAGTGGCGAGCCGCTTCCACACACTCGTTTCGCCGCTGTTTCGAATCATCTCTTTCACCTTCAAATAAGCGTCAGCGTATGCTGCGCGCATGTCGGCTTGCGAGCGCGGATGCTCAAGCCGCTTCTCCAGTTCTTCATCGATAAGCATGCCGCGGCTTGTGTGTGAATACATGGCGCCTTCGCCGGCCAAATAAATCGCAAAGCCTTCTTCCAGCCAACGCGGCGCGCGATCATGGCTGACGAGGTCGATGATGACGTGTGCAAGTTCGTGCTTCAGCGTCGTATTCAACACGCCGCGGCGTTTGAGGATACCTACGGGTTGTAACTCAATTCGATTTCCTTTCGTTGCCGCCGCTGCCCACCACGGCTGGCCAGTGCGGCCGGTGAAATCGCCGGTAGATTCGTTAATCCGAATATCGAGCACCGGCACACCGCCCGGTGGGTTCCCCGCGCGTCGCAAGTAGTCCGCGCGCGCGTTTTCGAGAATCGTCAAAACCTGATTAGCGTCGCGACGATCGATGTCGGAGGGATAAGTGACGCGGAAGTGTTCGGACGAGATCGTGACGAAGCGGGACGGGGTGACGGGGAGACGGGGAGAGACGGGGAAAAAGCGAGACGGGGGGACGCGGGGACGCGGAGACGCGGGGAAAAAGCGAGACACCGATGTTGAAATATCTGATTTCCATCGCAGAGTCGGATTGATTGTCCCCGCGTCTCCGTGTCCCCGCGTCTCCGTGTCTCGTTTTTTCGCCGTGTCCCCCTGTCTCCGCGTCTCCCCGTTCGTTCCCACTTGTGTTCCCGGAAAATATTTTTCCAGAATCCTCTGATAATTTGCGCCGCGCGCCGCCATCACGTGCGCGCCTTCCTGACAAAGGCCGAGACCGTGACCAAAGCCGCTGCCGCGAAATACGAAATTCGATCCGTTACGTGAGACTTCGAAGCGTGAACTCTTCACAACATTCCAACCGAGCGTGCGACCGACAATGATTTTGAAGTCCCAGCCGCGGACGACCCTTCGCTGCTCGCCTTCGATTGTGATGAACTCAGCGCGTCCCGTGTCATCGAATTTGCTCACCACGATTTGATCCAATCGATGACCGACGTCTGTCCGCGAATCGGCTTGCAACGCGCGCAAAAGATCTGCCCGGGAGATTTGATCGACCCAATGCGCGTGCGGTCCCGATTCGCAGAACTCATCGCGCAAACCCGGCAAGTATTTCGCCGGCGATGTTCCCCAAAGCGTCGCGATGTTCGCGGTCTCGCCACCGCAGGACGCGCCAAAATATGAATCGATCAGTTGGCCGCGATCGTCCAGCAGCACCTGACCTTGGGTCGCTCGCACGGCATCGACGATTGCAAGCTCATTGCGCGCAGGATGCGCGCGCTCCGCCCGCACAGATGCGGGCGCTCCCACAAATCGCTGACAATGCGTCGTCGAACAGAAGTCGTAGCCATCCTTTGCATGCCGGCCCGCATTTTTCAAAGCAAATGTGCGAATCGAAATTGCGAGCGCCTTTAGCGCTTCCGGTTCATCTTCCATCGTACCTTCGGCGCGCATCACACCGAGCACATAGTCTTCCAACGATAACTCTCGCGTGATGTTGTCGTGGACGAGGTGGACACGTACGGAAGACGGAGAGACGGGGGGACGGGGAGACGCGGAGAAGTTGTCGTTTGCAGCCCTCTCCGGCTCGGTGTCTCTGTGGCCAATCTCATTCGCGTAGGCTTCAAAGATCGGCCGCGACAATTGCGCGGCCTGCGCGCCGTGCGCACGTGGCAGAAAAACAATCACCGCAAGTTGCACACGCGCCGGCGGCAGCTCGCGCGTTGCATCCGCCGGCCCAGCGAGACCGACGAACCATCCGTTCGTGCGAAAGCCTTTCGGCGGCAGCGCAGTGCCTGTTTTCGCGACAATGGTGAGCGGCAGGGAATCCAGTCTCGCACTGCGCGCCGTGCCGTAACGGATTGCGCCGGACATTCCTTCAAGGATCACGTGTCGCTCTTCGTTTGAAATGCTGACTTCACTGCGTTCGACGCGGCGAAAACTTTGCGGTGTTTGTAACTGTGGTTGAAAAAGATGGCCGCCGTTAAGAAGCGCCGCATACGCGCTCAGCAATTGAAGCGGGGTGACCTGGATCCGTTCGCTTTCACCGAGAGCTTCGCGCGCCGCACAGTCGGCTTGCTGTGAAGCTGCCTCGGCAGAAACTGAACGGATGCGCGCGGTATCGCCGGTTTCGCACGGCTTGATGATTCCTGACGCTTCGCTTTGGGCGAAGCCACTGGGCTGACCGAAACCGAACTGTCGTAAAGTCTCAATTAGCTTGTCTCTTCCAAGTCTTTGTCCGACTGTGGCGAAATAATAGTTGCACGAATACGCAATCGCCTGCGAAGGAGTAAACGGGGGCAGGTGATCGGCGTGGACGCACGGCAGCGAAAAACTCAAACCGGTGAAACGACCGGGGCAAGTCGTGCGCGAATCTTCGTCAACCAATCCCGCACGCAAAGCAGCCAGCGTCGTAAATGGCTTGATGGACGAACCGGGCATCATCGCTTGTGCGTACGCACCTTCGGGATTCACTGCGGCGCGCACGCGTCCCGTTTGCGCGTCCATGATGACGATGGAGCCTTCACGATCGCCCAGTGCGTTTTCTGCCGCTTGCTGTAACGCCGAATCGATCTCAGCTTCGTTAGTGGCGGATGAGTTAGACCAGATGAAACTCGGCCACACCGCGTTTCGCGATGGAACATTGACCAACACGATCACCGCGCACACGCAAGTTAACAGCATTGCGTGCGCGCGTCTCAGCCGTTCCAGCAGGTTGATTGCGCGATCCATCACGCGGGTGATTCAGCGACGGCAGCGGGGGCTTTTAGTTCGGCAGTTTCAGTCGTGGCGTACACGCGCAACAACGTCGTGACCGTCACGACCCAACCGACAAAAGTGAAGATGAACGCAAGCAGCAAGCGCAGAATGAAGATTGCGAAATCGGTCTTGGTTCCTTTCGGGTGAAGGGGAACAAACAAAAACAAATATGGGCCGAGCACGAACAGAATCAATCCCAATCCGTAAACGAACACTGCCTCGGAACTGAAGGCGCGCGCGAGGGCGCGGCCGATGGTGCCGAAAATCGTTTTGGCGCCGCCCGCGAATGACGCGCGGACGTCACATACAGACGCTTCGATCCACAAATGAATCGTGGCCAAAGGGAATGCGACGCCAAAGATTACAAAGCGCAGCGTCGTGATCAGCATCGAGGGCCAATGCATTGGTTGCGGCTTAGGCGGCGTCGGCGTGAACACAATGGGTGCGGGCGGGGCAGGGAAGCGTGCCTGCAGTTTGTTCATCAGCCACCAAACAAATAGGCCGATTAAGACGACGGGAATTGTGACAAGGAATAGTTTGAGCGCGCTGAGAAACATCGACTTCAGCGCGAACCTTCGCTTGCGCGCGAAGTCGAGAATGGCCGCCTGAAATAGGAAGAATATTGCCGGCACAAGGAACAGCAGCGCGTACGTCATGAACACTTGCCACACCGTCGCCTCACGCGTGGAAATAAAAAAGTAGAAGCTGACGAGCAGCAGCGCATACAGCGCGACGAGCACCAAAGCCCGCAGAGTTGTTAGTGCCGTCTTTAAGCTGTCGAACCAGAGTTTCAGGGTTGTAGTCATGGTGGCCCTCGCAGGGTGCCGTAGGCACGAGATGTTTATAGCCCGCGGCGTTGTTTGTGTTCTCCCAGCCCATTTATGGGGGACAGAATATTTCGCTCCTCCGGAGCTGCGGCCGTTTTCTTACTACCATCTATAAACATTAAGCCGCTCTGCGGCTTTGCCGCACTCCAGACCTACTTCTTGTCCAAAATCCGTAACCGATCGTTTGAGGTGTTCGCCTGCACAGTTGGTTGATACATCAACTCCGCGCGTGCGGGGGCGACTTTGAATTCGCCGGGAACTTCGACGCGCATCGCGTATTGCAGCGTCGCATCGCCGTCGAAGTAGTTCATGAAGATCGCCGTGCGATTGTCGCGGAATTCACGATTACTGTACCAGTCGCTCCAATTTCCCAGCGAGTAGTTCAGGTAAATTCCGCTCACCGTCGCGACCTGCTCAGCGCCGGCCGGAATCGGATCCTCAATCATCACGTACTGCGCGCGCGGCCCTTTCAAGTGCAGCCGCACGACGATCATGTCGCCGGATCGCAATTCGCCGGACATGGGCTCGATGCGCCAACTCGCTTTACCGTTCTCGTTTTCGGAAACGCGGAGCCGCAAGTACTCACGTGTAATCGTCAATCCGTTAGACGACTGTGGTGCCACGTTTTCTTCCGCGGTGAAGTACTCGAGCGAACTCGAAACATACAACGCGCCTTTGCCATGCTTGACCACGCGAATCTGGTTTGCGCCGCCAAGCTCGCCCGCTTTCTTCGTGATGATGACGGACTGCGCGTTCGCAACTTCGTTCGCGCCAATGTGCTGGCCCGCGACTTTCTCGCCATTCAGATAAACCTCGAACGAATAGTCCGGTGACAGTTCTTTGCTGACTTTCAGATAGTCAGTTAGTCCATAGATTGCGAAAGCCGTTTCCTTCGTCGACAGCCAGTAGTAACCATTCTGCCGGTTCTTCACCAGCCAGCGCGCAGCTTTCGGCAGCAGATATGAACCGGGATCTATTTGCGCTAAAGCCTTCAACGACAACGAAGTCGCTTCAGCATCGAGATAAACATCGCGGCCGTAATCGTTGACGCGATTCGTTTGCCAATGCGCTTCGAACTCGCTCTGTTGCGCAGAGTTTTCGATCAGCTTCGCGACTTCGCCGGCGCGGCCGTCCTTGCGTTCCTGCAAAGCCAGCGCGAGCAGCGCACGGCCGTACGCGCCCAGGTTCTGTCGCTTGCCATAAAGCTCTTCGAGATAACGCGTGTCGCCTTCGCCGCTTTCGGTGTAGGCATAAATCAAGTACGCGCGTGTCTCATCGTCAATTGGATTACCGTTGTCGTTCTTTCCGGCGGCTAGCAGCGACGCAAGTTTCTGGTGACCTTGATCGCGCCGCCACGTATCGATTTGATAACCAGCGCGACTCGCCATCGTCAGACCATCGACTACGTAAGCAGTCATGAACGGATCAGACTTGTCGTCTTTCCACCAGCCCCAACCGCCATCGCCGTGTTGATAAGCGTAAAGCCGATCGAGACCGCGCTGAACTTTCGTGTCGAGGTCATTCGTCGCGCGAATCTTTGCTGTCGGCACGTCTCTCAAAGCCTGCGCCACAACCACATTCGGCAGGAAGCTCGACATTGTCTGTTCCGTGCAGCCGTACGGGTAGCTTGTCAGATAGTCGAGCGCGCCGAATAGAGCGCCCGCGATTGAAGGCGACGCTTCAATGCGCAGCGTCCGCGCCTGCGTGTCAGTCGTGCCAGGCAAATTGAGACTGAAACTTTGCTCCGCATCGTCCTGCGTCAGCGTGGTCGTATTGCCCAGCGTCTGTTTCAATCCGTGCGGCACAATGTCCATCGTCATTTCGACGGCGTCGGATTCTTTGTCCGTCAAGGCCTTTGCCAACAAAGTCAGTTTGCCGACCTGGTTCGCCTGCACGCGCCAATCGACGCGATGTTCGCCGTTCTGTCGAATCGTCACGGTTTGACTCGGCGTATCGAGCAACTGCGCGCCGTTGATGTCGAGTGAAATCTTTGTCGACTTATCGGTCTTCAGGAAGTTGTGCACGACGCCGGAGATTGTGACCGTGTCGCCTTCAGTGAGAAAGCGCGGCATCTCGAGGCGCATGATCACGTCTTTGCGCGCAATCGTTTTCTGCACCGCTGAGCCGACTTTCGTGTCGGCCGTGACCGCGCGCGCCGTCGCGCGCCACGTTGTCAGGTTGTCAGGAAGTTTGAATTCGACAGTTGCTTTACCGTCGCCCCCGGTAACGACATCAGGTTGCCAGAACGCCGTGTCTTTGAATTCCTTGCGAATAGTGGGCTCAGCATAGTCGGTGCTTTCGTTATTCTTGAAGTCGGCAAGCTGATAACCCGATTTTTTCTTCGCCAAATCGGCCGGATTCTGGCCGGCATAGCCCGTGAAAGTGTAATGAATCGCGAGACTCGTCTGCACTTCGTTGTAACGCCGGCCGTAAAAGTCGCGTTTGATATTGCCGGCAGTTTCAGCCGAGATGCTGTAAATCGCTTCGTCAACTATGCCGAGGCTCACTTCCGCGTTCGCGGCCGGCGAGCCGTCTTCGTTGCGCGCCATGATTGTGTAGGACGCCACGTCGCGCGGCTTGAACTCTTTCTTGTTCGGAATGATGTCGAGCGTCAGCATCTTGTCGCGCGCGGGCACGCCGATGAGCTGGCTCTGTTCGTACATGTCGTTATCCTGAACGAACGCCACGTCAAGGTAGACATTCGGCTCGAAGCGGCGTTCGATGGGAACGTCGATGACGATTGAGCGCCCGGGCGCATCGATTTGCTTCACGGTTAAAACTTCGGAAAGCTCAGTTGTCACGAGCAGGTGAGCTTTGTCTTTCGGCAGCATCGCGAGGACGTGCGCCGTTTCGCCGGGCCGATAGGATTTCTTGTCGGGAATTAGTTTGATCGCGTCTTCGTCGTAATCGCGATACTCGAAATCGGACCATTCGCCCTTTTTGTCGGGCGCCCAGAACGAACCGCCACGGTTCACGATCTCTTTTCCATTTTCGTAAACGATCGCTTTGACGTAGATGCTGCCGGGCGAGGGAACTGTGAAATCGTAAGTCGCGTTGCCCTGGCTGTCCGTGTTCACATCCGTCGACAGGAGTTCACGTTCGTGGAGAATGTAATCGTAGGTCGTGTACTTGTAGCCGTTGTACTCTTCTTCTTTCTCTTTCTTCTCCCACTTCTGCTCGATGAATTTCAACGTGACTTTCTCTGAAACGGGATGACCCGCATAGTCCGCAGTCTTCACACGAATCTTTGCCGGATCACCCTGGTAATAGAGATAACGTTCCGGGTAAGCGTCCGCGACAGTTTGGCCGCGCGTGCCGATGAAGGAAGCTGCTCCCGTCATTTCACGACGCGAGGCGTCCGTGACCTGTGCCTCGAGGCGATACGTATAGTCCCAGTCTTCCTTCTCGCCCGGCGGCGGCACTTCGAAATCGACGACCAGTTCGCCGCGCGAGTTCATCTCGCCTTCGCCTTCGGTGACCAGATCACTTCCGTAGTAACCGTAGTCTTCGTCATCACCGCCTTCGTTATCCGGGCCGGCGGCATCGTCGAATTCATCCGACTCATCGCCGCCCCACCACCAGTGGTAATAGCGTTGCTTGTAGATGTAGTACTGCACTTCAGCGTTTGTGACGGGCGCGCCGAAAAAGTAGTTCGCGCTCACGGTGAAGCGAACTTTCTCGCCGACTGCCGCAAATTCTTTTGGACCTTTGACAGTGACTTTGAACTCGGGTTTTTTGTATTCCTGAACTTCAAAGTAACCACTCGATGTGGCCTCGCCGATTTTCGCGGTGATGTTGTAGCCGCCGAGCGGGGCTTCGTCAGAAAGATCGACGTCGCCGCTGAACGTGCCGCGCGTTGAAAGCGGAATATCCTTTTCGAAAATCTTGCCGCTGTTGGGATCTTCGATCGTGACTTTGACCGTCTTTTCGTCCAGCATTTTGTAGCCTTCGCGGCCCCACTGTCGCAGAATGCCTTTGAAAAAGACTTTTTGCGCGGGTCGATAAATCGGCCGGTCGGTGTAGATATAGCTGGTCAGGTCTTCGCTCGAAAGTAGATCGTCCTCGCCGCCTTCGCCGCTGAAGTAGAACGAATCAATGTCTGAAATGACGAAGTTATCGCGGTCGCGCGCCATCACCAGATACGCGTTTTTCGGCTGATTTTCCGGATCGACGTCTTCCGGCTTGACCTCGTCATTCTTTTTGTCGGGGACGATTTCGGTTTTGAAAACACCACTCTTGTCAGTCTTACCCGTAGCGAGTGTGTTCTTCGCACCCGTGATCTCAACATCAGCGCCTTCTCGCGGTGCGCCTGTCTTGCGATCAACGACGTAGACGAGAATCTGACCGTCGCTGGTCGACTTCTGTACCATCGTCAAACTCGTGACGATCGCAATTGAGTAGGCGCGCAGACCGCCGTTGACCCCTTCGATCAAGTAAACGCCCGGATCCATTTTGCCAATCGGAATGGTGCGGCTGTCGTACTCGTTTTCGAGCGCCGGCAATGGTTCGCGCCAATCCTTAACTTTCTGGTCGGGATTCAGCAGCGGCACGCGCGCGTAATCAGCGACATTAAGTGGCGTGCGTGTCGGCTCTTTTTCTTTGCGAAACTTCTCGTTGAACGTGGCCCGATGACCCTGCAGCAGGTGGTCGCGCACGTAATTCTTCACGGCCGCGAAGAGCGAAAGTTTGAACCGATGCGTGCGTTCGAGGAGGGACGTGCGCGCGCCATAACCTTTTGCCAACGTGGCTTTCTCTTCCTCGCCCATCTGGTGCGGATCTTCAAGCTGCTTGAAAAACTTGTTCGGATCTTTCACGCGATAGACGCGGAAATCCAAATAGTCGACGTTTTGGTAACTCGCCCACAGCCGCGCCGATTCGTTTGGCGAATAACTGCGATTCGTCGTCAGCGAAAAGTAAGGCTTGGTGCTCGAGACGGAGGGCGTTTCCGGCTGCGCGGCTGATGGCTGCGCAGGCTTCGCGGTTTTCGCGCGAATGACGTTAAAGCCCAAGACCGAAGCGACGAGCGCCAAGTAGATGATGCCGGTCGCGACGTAGCGACGGGCGCGTGGACTTGTGTTAGACATGACCGAACCTCAAACGAGGACGCGATAAAGATGAACTATCACCACAGAGACACTGAGGCTGCACTGAGGCACAAAGAGCCCGTGTC